>CAKURN010000182.1 GCA_934675695.1 uncultured Candidatus Melainabacteria bacterium
TCAACAATAAACTACTATGTTTTGCCTGCAAGAGATTTTAGTTCAAAAAGAAAAAGCATTATTCCGGGGGCATTGTTTTTTTGTATATTTTGGTTATTGGGTTCGTGGGGATTTTCTCTTTATGTAAATGCTTTAGGTACATACAACAGAGTTTACGGCACAATCGGGGCTTTTGCGATTTTGATGATTTGGCTGTATTATTCTTCAATTATTCTTTTGATTGGTGGACAAGTAAACAACCAAACGCTTCGTAAATTGATTATTTTAGACAAAATGAAAAAGCAAAAATACACAAAATAAAGCCGTTAAGGCACAAAGTTTGCTTCAACGGCGATAAAATTAAACAATAGAGGAGAATAAGGAAACTTCTCTTTACTCTTTAGCGAATATTTTAGCTGCAAGAGCATTTTTTTCAGCTTCATCAAACATTCCATCAAATTCTTCATCGATGATGTCTGCTATATCGCTTACTCCGTTTTCAAATTCCGCCATCATGGCTTCAATATCATTAACTCTTTCTTCACCCAACAGATTAGATGCAGATTCAACATCAGCAATTTTTGAGCTTCTTGAAATAAATGCCATATTTTGTGTACCCATCAATCCCAATGCATTGTACATATCATCAGGGTTTATGGCATTTTGTTTTGCTTGTGTTAAAACTTCTTGTTTTGTTTCTTTCTTTCCTTCATTTTTTGTTTTTGGTGCAATTTGTCCGTTTCCGACTGAATATTCACCAAATTTAACTTTACCTATGTCCATTGTCATTCTCCTTATTTTCTCTTTATTGTCTTGTATAATTTTTATCGTCACATTTTCAATCAAACTTTAGAATTTAAAGTATATTTTTTACATTTCTTTACACAAATAAAAAAGAGAGGAATTTTTTCCTCTCTTTTAGTCTACAAGACAAGAAGCAAGCCACATTAGAATAGTTATAGCAATTGAAAAAATAACCGAACTCAATGCACCTGTGCCTTTTACATCTGTGTACAGTTGTTTGTTTTCGTTATTATCCATAAAATTTTCCTACCTTAAAAATTTAAAATAAATATAAACGGAACTAATCGTTAATGAAATAAAGACAACCATTGTCCCGTATTTCATGAATTTCAAAAATTCCATTTTGTATCCTTCTTTTGCACTGTATTCAGAAACAATGACGTTTGCTGCAGCACCTATCATAGTCATATTTCCGCCTAAACATGCACCTAAAGACAAACACCACCACAAAGGATAGGTGTAGCTTTCGCCCATTAATTTTTCTATTTCAACAAGCATTGGTGACATTGTTGCAGTGTATGGAATATTATCTATGATACCTGAAATTATTCCTGAAGCCCATAAAATAAGCATAGAAGCGGCTTCTTTTGAGCCTTGTGTAACAGACAAAATCCAATCTGCCATTAGTTTTATACCGCCTGATGCTTCTAGCCCTCCTATTATTATGAACAATCCAATAAAGAAGAATATAGTATTCCACTCTACATCTTTTAAAATGTCTGTTGGTTTTTCAAACAACAACAAGAAACTAGCCCCAAGCATAGCAACGATACAGGTTTCGATGTGTGTAATATCGTGAGTAACAAAACCTAAAATTACTAAACCTAAAACAGTCATAGAACGAATCATCAGGTTTTTGTCGGTTATGGTTTTAGAGTTGTCAATGTTTGCAACAGAAAGCATTTTTTCTTTTGTTGTTTTTAAGTCTTTTTTAAACAATAAAACGAGTAAAAGTATAGTAGAAACAAGAATTATAGCGATTACCGGTGTTAAATTGTTTATAAAATCCATAAATGAAAAATTTGCAGCACTGCCTATAATGATGTTTGGTGGATCGCCGATGAGCGTTGCTGTTCCTCCTATGTTAGATGAAAAAATTTCAGTTAACAAAAAAGGTATAGGATTTAGCCCCAAGTTTTTTGCAATAAAGAATGTGATTGGCATAACAAGAATTACTGTCGTTACATTATCCAAAAATGCACTAACAACTGCCGTAAACACACCCAAAACTGCTAAAACTTTAACGGGGTGACCTTTTGTAAATTTTAACAACTCGTTTGCAATCCAACTGAAAACGCCGCTTCTGGTTGTTATATTTACAATAATCATCATAGAAACAAGTAAAAAGATAACGTTAAAATCGACAAAATTAATGAAATAATTTGGGTTTATTGCTCCATTAAGCATTTTTGATTGGCTCACTAATCCCAAAATAATAGTTAAAGCTCCACCCAACAGAGCGATAGTGACTTTTGGAATTTTTTCAGTTGCAATAAAAGCGTAAGCCAAAATTAAGATAAAGGCAGAAATAAAAACACTGTTTGATTGAATAAAATTTAGCATTTTTCATTCTCCTTTTGAAAAGCAAGAGCAATTGCAATTGCGATTTCATCGTCTAACAAAGGTTTTTTCTTTTTCTTTGATGTAGGCTCTATGATTGGTTCCGGAAAGTATTTGTTTATTATTGTGATTGCTTTTGCACTCAAATTCATTATAAGAATCATAATGCTCAAAAACACATATACTACACCCATACCAATTATCATTACTTGGCAGCCTATTATTATATTTTCCATAATTCTTCCTTTTTTTTAAAAATATACAATCTAGCTTCTTATAAAAATAAGAAGTTTAAAATAATTTTGAATTTATAAAAAGAAAGACTAAGGAGCTCTCGTTGCAATCGAATAAGCAAATAGTGGAGAAATACTATGTTTTATTCGATAAAAGGAGCTTGATGATATAAAATAAAAATCGTTATTAAAAACAAATTCAAAACCAAAAACATCGTTGTTGTTTGATGAGTTTTTGTTTGAAGTGTTTATTGAAGTTATTTGTGAATTTTCTTCATTTTTTGCAATAAATAAATCTTGTTTTTTTGAGATTTCAAGAAAAGTTTGGTTTTGTTTTGAAGAAAAATATTCTACTTTTGTATTTGTGTTTTCTAAAATTGCACTATTAGTATATGCATTTGCAATGACAAAAGTATTAAAGATGAAAAATATTAAAAACAAAAATTTAATAAATTTTTTCATAAGTGCATAATAACATAAATTTTATTTTTGTAAAATTACCCTCCAAATCAAAATATTTCTTGTTGAATGATTTTTTTTATGCTTTACTTTAAAAAGATTTAATAAAAGGAGTTTTTATGAAAAAAAGTTTATTGGTATCTATCGCAATGATTGTTTTTTCTTTGGGCTCATTTGCTGCAACATACAATGCAGAAGCAAAAGTTGAAACAATAGGAAAAAATTTACTTACAAAAAACGGAATAACATCTGTTATTAAATTTGAAACAACATCAAAAAATGTTGATAATTCTACTTTTGGCCAAGATAGAACAATTAGCATTTCAAAAGACGATTTAAAATATGCACTAAATGACAACGAAACAGCTTCTGTAATTGCAAACGAATTAGGTCACATTATTACAGGTCATGCTTCAAAAGGAAAATTAATTTCGTCTTTTACAGGAACAAATTCAACTGACACTGTTGCAAGTGCCGTTGTTAACAA
>CAKURN010000183.1 GCA_934675695.1 uncultured Candidatus Melainabacteria bacterium
AAAGTTCTTTTAAAATCGGATAATCGTTTTTGAAATTTTCATCAATCCAAAGCAAGGTAAAATTCGCCATAATGTCTGAGTATTCTTGGTTTGTGAACATTTCAACATTGAGATTTTCGGCGTCAGAACGTCTGTTATATAGTTCTGTAAAATGTTGGTTTTTTAAAACCATGTTTTTGTAGTTCAAATCGAAATAGTTGTTTAAAATGAAAATTTTTTCTTTTTCAGTTATTTCGTTTTCATCTTTTAAAAAAACTCTCAAATGCAAGTCCATCGCACCATCTAGGTACTTTTGCAAAGCCGATAACAATACAGGAGAAAAATCAAAATTCAGTTTTAAATTTTGAAATTTGTCTGTCCATTTTAACATATCCAGATAGTCTTTTCCTGCATGGAGTCTAGCCCAAGGCAGTAAAAAATCACCATCAAAATCGGCTTGGTAATTTGGTTGATGAAAATGCCAAATAAATGCTATGTTGAGTTTTTTCATATAGAAAAATTATAGCATATTTTTGTTTTTATCAAAAATTGTTTTTATGCTAAAGTGAAATAAAAAAGGAAATTTTACAAATGAAGAACGTTTTGTTTTTTGTATTGTCTTTATTTATGATTATGCCTGCTTTTGCAAATTATGAACTAAAATTTGACAATCGCACAGTTGTTTTTAATGAAGATGAATTGAAATTTTATGAAAATAATGAATTACTGACAAAAGAACAAGTACAGGAGCTTTTTCCTGATTATGAAATTGTTTTGATTTCTGAATTTGATAGAAATAAAAAATATTCAATGAAAAACAAACGAATGACACAAAAGAAAGTTCTTCTTTTAAATGACGAAAAATTCAGAACTTTTCATTTGTTTTATGTTTATCCTACTGTTTCAAGAAGTGAATTTCAAAACTACAAAAATGGCGAAATCAAGTCACTGATTACAATCCATGGAAAGAAAAATGTCAGATTGAAACACTTTGGCGGAGATGAATTTGTTTTTGATGTGAGATAGTTTTTTTTAAAAAAACTAATCAACTGTGTTGTATATTCTATCTCCTGCATCTCCTAAGCCAGGCAAGATGTAGCCTTTTGAATTTAGAGAATCATCTAAGTGAGCTGTTATTATTTTAACTTTGGGAACAGCTTTTGTAACATTTTCAATGCCCACAGGTGAAGAAATAAGGCTCATAAACACGATGTTTTCTTCCAGTACACCTTTTGAGATGAAATTTTTGATTGCATCAATTGCACTATTTCCTGTTGCAAGCATTGGATCAAGCAAGATAACTTGGACTTTTGATTTGTCTTTTTTGATTTCTTTTCTTTTGTCATAATACCAAACAGGCTCAAGAGTTTCTTCATCTCTATACATTCCGATGTGATGAACATTTGCAAAAGGAAGCATTTCTTGTGCTATTTCGCAAAAAATCATTCCTGCACGCAATATAGGTGCTATGATTAGTTGACTTTCGTCATCAAAAACATCACAAGTCGTTGTCATCAGAGGGGTTTCAATTTCTTTTTTTGTTGTGTGAAGTTCTTTTGTTGCTTCAAAAATCAACGCATAAGTAATACGTTTTAAGGCATTTTTGAATATTTCACAAGAAGAATTTTTATCTCTTATTATTGCCAAATTGTGGCTTATTACGGGGTGATTTAGTATTGTTAAATTTTTTGATATTGTTTCCATCTTAATCCCTATATGTATTTTCATCTTTTAAACAGTTAAAGAAATTGTCTGTAATTTCCATAGCTTTAAAAACATCGTATCCATCATTTACTAAACTATCACAAAAATTCATTTTTGTTTCAACTAAAAAAGGATCGTTCATAAATTCTTCTGTTGATTTTCTGATAGAATTTTTTTGCATGTTTACTTGTGCACAGCCCATTGCACCAAGACATTGCATAGCTTCTGAATCAGTTTTCAATTCATCAGACACAGGAATAGATTCTGTGGTTTTGCTTAATTCTATTCTGCTTGTTGGAATTTTAACTTTGTCATAGTTAGTCAAATCTCTTGATATATCGTTACTCATTATTTTCTCCATTGGCGGCTGTGTTTTTTTAAAAAATTCAATTTCTCATACAAAACATAAAAATAAAAAATTTTGCTAGCTATATTTCACAAAAAGCCGAAAATTTATATTTCTTAATATTCTATCGCTTAATTTTCTTTTGTGCAAGTCGTTTATAAATGTGATTTTTTATAAAGTTAAACAATTTTTTAGATATCCTATTGTTTGAACTTTGTTGTCATACAAATATCTTACAAAATTCAAAAACTCATTTTGATAGGAAGAAAGAGTAACGTTGATTTCAAAACCATCAGAGCAAAACGGCTCGTAATCATAGATGACATAGTTGTTGTATTTGCTTTTCCATTCTTTCTTTTCGATTTTGCATTTGTATTCAACCGCTATGTTTTCAAGCCAAGGCAAAATTTCTTTTGAAACATTTTTAAATTCGTTTGAATAGTAGTTTTCGTTTTGATTGTATTTTTTATCTAAAAGCATAAAAACCTCTTAATTCTTTATAAAAAATTTATATTTTATAATTTAATGCATTTAAGAATGTTTTTAAATATGCTTTAGCACTAGGTTTTATTGACTTTTTGGATAATTATAATGTTGTATAAAACTTTTCTAAGTCTTTTTTTGTTGTGATTTTTGTATTGTTAAATTCGTTTTCTAAAACGAAAACCTCGATATTATATGCTTCTAACATAGAAGAATCGTCTGTAAAATCTGTTTTGTCTTTGCATTTTGTGTGAATATTTTTAATCAATTCGTATTCAAATGCTTGTGGGGTTTGGGCTTCAAAGATTTTTCTTCTATCCAGTGTTTTTGTGATTTTTCCGTTTTCTACTGTTTTTATTGTATTAACGGCGAAATTTCCCACAACAACGGCTTTTTTTTCAAAAGTCATTTCTATTGTTTTTTTGATGGTTTCTTTATTGATAAAAGGTCTTGCTCCGTCGTGGATTAAGACGATTTTTGGATTTGAACAAGCAAAAATACCATTGTAGACGCTTATTTGACGAGTAGAGCCGGAGGGGGCAAATTTTATTTTTTCATTATATAAATCTGATTTTAGAATGTGGTTTTTTATTTCTTCTTGGCAAGGGATTATGATTTCATCTACCGAATCCAAAAATTTTGAAATTGTTGTTTCGATCACAGAATACTTTCCCAATTTTTCAAGAAGTTTGTTTGAACCGAAGCGTGTTGAATTTCCGCCTGATGTGATTATTGCTGATATTTTAGTCAAAATGTTTGTATCCTTCAAAAACCATTCTTTTATTGTCTACAAAAACCCCTTCGCCTTTTGAACAAACACCGATTTGTTCAAGACAAGGGAATTTTACAAAATCCCTTTTATCCATACAAATAACCAAACTATAGTCTTCTCCGCCATTTAAAATGCGGTTTTTGTCGTTGATTTTTGTTGGAATTTTATCAAAATCTACTTCGATTTTGACTTTGCTTTTTTCTGAAATTTGATTTAAACAATCCAAAAG
>CAKURN010000184.1 GCA_934675695.1 uncultured Candidatus Melainabacteria bacterium
AGCATACACTGACCATTCAATAGGAAAACAACGACACTTGGGGGTTTTTAATGACGAATTTGAAATGGTTTTTGAAGATGTAGAAACTTGGGTCTTAAAAGCAAAAGAACTGGGTTTTAAAAACATAATTTTAGCAGGGCATTCACTAGGTTCAAATAAAATTATAAATTACTTAGGTAATACAAAAGACGATTTTGTTAATTATTTCATCGTTTCATCTCCTATTGATATTATGTATTGGTGGAGCGTTATGCCAAACATTGAAAAATCCTTCGATATGGCAAAAACTTGGATAGAAGAAGGTAAAGGTGATGATATTTTGCCGTTTTTGTTTGGAGGATTTTCACCTATGACAGCTCGTACGGTTTTAGGATTTTACAATGCAAACAATCTCAAAAACTGTCCCGTGCTTAGTAAAAATGGAGAAACAAATTCTCTTTTTAATATAAAACCGAAAGGTTCTTTTATTATAGGTTCAAAAGACTCTGTTACAGGCGATAGCCCGAAAAAATTTATGGAACAATTGAACAATTGGACAAAATCCCCACAACTAAACCAAGTAATAGAAGTACAAGGTGCAAGCCATATTTTTTATAATATGCAAGAAACTTATGCAAAAACAATATTAAACTGTATTCAAAAACATTTTTTAAAAAACAAAGAACAAATAGCAGAAGATATAACAAACACTTTAAAATAGGAACAAACGATGAAAAACTATAATATTATAGCATTAAAAGACAAAGAAATAAAATTTTGCAAAGGTTGGCTTGCTTGTTTTGACGGGGTAGAATTGAAAGGTTGTTTGGAAGCTGGTGGTTTGGAAGAATCGAATGCTGTATCAGATAGAAAAGATTTATTAGAAAAAGCATACAATATGGGAAAAAATATATAAAAAGAGGTAAAAATGGATAAAGTATTAATTATAAACGGAAGCCCCAGACACGATGGAAATACAACAATTGCAATAAACGAGCTTGTTAGAACTTTTGATTCAGAAGGAATTGAAACAGAAGTCATAAAAATCGGAAACAAAGACATAAGAGGCTGCATCGCATGTTGTAAATGCTATGAAACAGGAAAATGTGTTTTTAATGATATGGTAAACGAAGTTGCACCAAAACTAAAAGAAACAGACGGACTAATCGTTGCAAGCCCTGTTTATTATGCACAAGCAAACGCTACTTTGGTTGCTTTTTTACAAAGATTGTTCTATTCAACTTCTACTACTATAAATAAAGCAATGAAAGTTGGTGCAAGCGTTGCTGTTTGCCGTAGAGGCGGAGCAAGTTCTACTTTTGATGAATTAAACAAATACTTTACGATTTCTAATATGCCTGTAGTATCGAGTCAATACTGGAATAGCGTCCATGGTAGACAAATAGGTGAAGCAAACAAAGACCTCGAGGGTTTGCAGACGATGAGGACTCTTGCAAAAAATATGGCATTTTTAATAAAATCTATCAAATTAGGCAAAGAAAAATTTGGCTTGCCTGAAAAAGAAGAACAGATACTAACTCATTTTATTAATTAGGGACAAAAAAAGAAAAACTATTACTATTTATTCTTCCAATATTGATATTTTTTACAGGTTGTAATTTGCAAATAACAACAAACCATAAGGAGGTATTATGAAAGACAAAAATATTACTGGTTTTCAAATATAAACAGAAATTCCATACCTGTAATATTATTATACAGTAGCTTATGTTGTTGCAAATCGTGGAGATAGTGAACTTTAAAATAATATTAATAACCGGATAAAAGAACTAAAATAAATTTAAAAAAGGTTTTTAAAAAAGCCCTTTTTTATTTTGTTTGAGAATTGTCTTTTACTTTTTTCCCAACAGCTGCCATTAAACTAAAACCCAGTGCAGAAAGCAAGTACGACGTATAAATAACAACATTTGTTTTTAATACTTTTTTGCTTAAATTTTTATCCAGCAAACTTTTTGCCCAAGAATACCCCCGAATAGATGCCATCATTTCTTCACTCAAAATAGGAAGCATAGATATAAAAGCAAGAAACGGCGACATTTTTCTTATATTGTTTTTTATTTTTTGGGTTTTTGTTAGAGCTTTTTCTTTTTGAGGCTTTTCTTCTTTGGTTAATGTAGGTGTTAAAGCAAAAATAGAAGCCAAAACTACAGGAGATTTTCTTGTTTTTTGTACTGATTTCCAAAAAGTTGAATCATTAAAATTAAAAGCATGTCCCAACTCGTGGAATGTTAACATAGGGGCTTTATTTCTATTAACTAAAATAGTGTTTTTCGCACTTCCTTCTTTGTTTATAAAACCTGCATTTTCTCCTTTAGCAATTTGTGAACCTAAATTAAAAAGTTCGTATATTTTGTCAGGAAAAGAAGAATGATTGGGGGGAATTTTGTTGTAGTTTTCTATTGTTACGCCTTTTTTACCTAAGAGTGTTGCTTTGTATAATACGTTATCAATAGCAGTATTTACTGTTCTTATTTCGCTTTGGGATAGTTGTTTTTGAATTTTAGATACACCTTTTGCAATTGGTATTTTTAGTGGAATAGCAAGAATTTTTGGAACTGTGCTAAAAGCAACAGCACCGACAATTCTTTTTGATTTTGATTTTTTGGGACGTGTTAAATCCACTGAAACCGAAGAAACTGCGTTTATCATATATTTTCTATAATTGTCCTCTTGATTTTACCGCTGATGGTTTTTTAAATAATAAAAAAAGTTGTTTAAATGCGAAACTATATTATAAAATAAAAATCGCAAATATCAAACAACTTTTGAAAATTTTATTTACACAATCTTAAAAAAGGACGAACAGAAATACAATCCATAAAAAACTACTTTGAAACATAACGCAAAGATGAATTTCTTGAAATTGTATCATTCATCGTATCGTATACGATTTCATAACCACCCGAGTCTGTTTTGTGCCAGATTCTCATAGGTTCAGAATCAGGTATAATGCTTGCATGGGGGTAACTACCGCTTTCATCAATAATCAAAGGACTGTTTGTTTCTGCAATATATGCTTGTGCGGAAGGTTTTCTTACATAAATATTGTTCACTTTTCCTTTTTGGAAATATGCAGCATCATAATTAGCTTTTGTATTTTGTTTTGCTCTTAGTGAATTTGAATCCAAAAAATCTTGATACCCACTTTCGCCTATTCCTCTATAATAGCTATCTTGTTGATATGGAATATCACAATCATATATTGGATCTCTTGATAGTGTTAATTTTTTGGGTTTTTGTCTTATTTCTTGGTTGTAGTTGATTATTTCATTTGTTTTGTTTTTGTCATTTATTGTTGTTTTTACATTTTTTATAGAACTATTTAAAGCTTTCATACTTTGATAGCCTGTATAAACCCCAAGACCTGTATCAATTACGCCTTTTGCACTTTCTTCAATTGCATTTTGTTTAGCATCATCTGTTGTTGCATTTTTTGCTTCTTCTATTGATTGAAATGTTTGTTTTACGCCTTTATATACCATAACACAGCCGGTTATTATACCAGCTG
>CAKURN010000185.1 GCA_934675695.1 uncultured Candidatus Melainabacteria bacterium
ATGCCGTCACGAGTGAGTTCATAGGTTGTAAGTCTTGCACCTTGTTGACGAGGACGGGTTTCATCAGCGAAAACTCTTATTGTTTTGTCTTTTTCAAAAGCCGAACGAACCACCCCTAGTGCTGTTCCCCAACCTACAGTCGCTAATGCACCGGCATTGCAGTGAGTTTGGATTGTTGCACCTTTTGGAACAATAGTTGCCCCGTATTCGCCGATTTTTTTGTTTATTTCTATGTCTTCATCTTCCATTTTAATTGCATTTTCGATTAACAATTCAGTTATTTTTGAATTTTCTTTTTCTTTGTTTTCATCAATCAATTTTAGTTGTCTTTCAATCGCCCAATGAAGATTAACCGCTGTCGGACGAGAAGAATTTATGTATGCTGATTGTTTTTTAACTTTTTCTACAAAATCAGGACTGTCAACATTTTCAATAGCAGCCAAAACCACCCCATGTGCACCTGCAATACCAATCGCCGGAGCACCTCTTACTATCATTGTTTTGATTGCATCATACATATCAGAGGAAGTTTTTATATCGACTTTTTTATATTCATAAGGGATAATTGTTTGGTCTATCATTCTTGAAAAACCTGTATTATCACCTGTTTTAATCCATTCAATTGTTTTTTCCATATCTTTTCCTTAATCTTCTATTTTTATATCTAATGCCGCATCAGAGTCTTGCGGTTTTTTTTCAATTTTGTCAAAAATCCAAGCAACTGCCATGCCTGAAGCCGAATTTAAAAGTGCAAAAAACACACTAACCATAAAAACTATTACAACAAAAAGCCAAAAAGCGTCTTTCAATACATCAGGAATACCATAAGAATAATAAGACTTAAATATCAATCTAATCACACACACCAAAGGTGCAAAAGTTACAAAAAACCCGACTCCGGAAAAAAATCCAATAATACCGCCTAAAATCGCACCTTGTTGAGTATCAATAAAAGCCAAATACTTTTCGCCTTTTTTCATATAAAAAATTACAATGACCGAAGTAAAAAACAACAAAACCACAATAGACAAGCCAATCAAAGAAGGAATTACAGAAAAAAGCCCGATTGCACCGCCTAAAATCAATGCAAAAATGCTTGCACGTTTTAATATTGTTTCGTTCATTGTTTTCCTCCCAAAGTTTCGAGCCTTGAATTTTGTGCATGACAAATCGCCAATGCTACTGAATCTATTGTATCATCTAATTTTATATTTTTGTCTAAATTAATGTAGTTTTTTACCATCATTTTAACTGTAGTTTTATCTGACCTGCCATGACCCGTTATTGTTTGTTTTACGACGAGTGGCGTATATTCAAAAGTCTTTATGTTATTTTCTTCTAATGTTAACAAAATAACACCTCTCGCTTGTGCAACGGGGATTATTGTTTTTTGGTTTTTAAAGAAAAACAACTGCTCAACAGAAGCACAATCAGGCTTGTATTCTTTTATCAAAAAGTCTAAATCGGTTTTTAGTTCAAGAAGTCTTTTAGAATGTGTAGCGTTTTTGTCTGTTTGTATAGAACCACTCGCCAAAAGTTCAAAACTATCACCTGTTTTTGATGAAATATATTCTACAAAACTATACCCTGTTATTCCGATTCCAGGGTCTATTCCCATAATTAGCATAACAATAAGATATTTTATTATTGTTGTTTTGTCAAAAATTTTACAATAAAAAGTCCCCCGATTTTTAAAAAACTGAGGACTTTTTTATATGTTTAAATTTATTAATCTAAATAAAATACAGTAACGACTTTGTGAGATTCTTCCGCAAATTCAACTGCTTTGTGCAAAGTGCGAGAAGAATGTGACAAAAAGCAGATTACTTGTTGGCATTGAGAAATAATTTCTCTGTTGCAAATTCTAGATGCATCAGCCAATGTCATCATCGCTCTATCAGGGTGTTCAACTATATTTGGCACACCAATAAGCTGGTCTTGTACGTCTGATGGTTGTTGTCCTATTGTTTGAGGAAGAATTATTTTTAATTTTTCAGGGTTTGCCTTTAATGCCCCTCTAATCGCTGCAGCGTTCGTTCCCGAAGAACCACCCGAAGTGATTATTGTGTTTCCTTGCATAACAAGGCTAGTTGTCAAAGTTTCAATAATCTGTTGATGCGTAATTGTTAAGTTCCTTGAGCCAATAATTGCTATTTTTTTGGCACTTTGGCGAATAGTCGCAAGCTCTTGAGATAATACATCAACTTCGTCACCGTCATTATGTTCTACTGTGTCTAAATCACCTACAGGGACCATAATTGAGGGTTTCTGATTGTCGAAATTTTCTTCCATAATTTTTAACTTTTTTCCTTTTTTAATAATTTTCTTGTATAATGATATCATATTTCCACAATTTTGAAAATATCTAGCGGAAAATTAGTGATTTATTTAATGGGGAGAGTATCATAATGCAGCTTGAGGCTGAATATCTAAAAGGTTTAAATACTGAACAATACAATGCAGTTACAGAAAAAAACGGTACGATTTTGGTTTTAGCCGGTGCCGGTTCAGGAAAAACAAAAGTATTAACCTCAAGAATTGCTCAAATCGTAAAAAACGGCACAAGCCCGAATGACGTTCTAGCTGTGACTTTTACAAACAAAGCTGCAAAAGAAATGCAAGCTAGATTGTCAAATTATTTGGGTGAAAACATAGTAAAAAGAATGTGGGTAGGGACTTTTCACAATATTTGCGGAAGAATATTAAGAAGCGACCTTGAAAATTACAAAACAAAAGACGGCAGAAAATGGGACAACAACTACGTAATTTATGACGATACAGATACAAAAACCGTCATCAAAAATGCCCTCAAAAAACTAAATATAGATGAAAAATCATTCGAGATAAAAGCCGTTAGAGCAGCTATTTCTAACGCAAAAAACAAAATGCAAGACGCTTATACTTTTGCAACTTATGCAAAAGACTACTACAATCAAAAAATTTCAGAAATTTATTACGAATACGAAAAACAACTCGTCTTAAATAATGCGATTGATTTTGACGATATGTTAATGCTTGCGGTTAATTTACTAAAAGAAAACCCTGAAATTAGGGAAAAATATTCGACCAGATTTAAACACATTTTGGTTGATGAGTTTCAAGACACAAACAAAGCTCAATACGATTTGATTAATATGTTGTATCCTTCAGACGGCTCAAAAGACGCTATAGGTTCACTTTGTGCCGTTGGTGATGTCGACCAATCAATCTATTCTTGGCGTGGAGCTGATTTTAAGATTATTTTGAATTTTCAATCTGATTACAAAAATACAAAACTAATCAAATTAGAGCAGAATTATCGCTCTACAGGTACAATTTTAGAAGCTGCAAACGAAGTAATCAAAAACAACGAACAACGTCTTGACAAAAATTTATACTCAAACAAAGGAAATGGCGAAAAAATCACTCTATTTGAGGCAAACGACGATTTCATCGAAAGCCGCTACATCGCCAAAAAAATCGAAAACTTAAACGT
>CAKURN010000186.1 GCA_934675695.1 uncultured Candidatus Melainabacteria bacterium
AACTTTATCCTTTCTAATATGTAACAACACGAAATTTTTGCGTATTACTATGCTAACACAAATACAAAACTTGTGAATAATTTTTTTTGCATGATAGTATTTTCCAATAAAAACAATTTATGCTATAATATTTTGGTCTATTGGACAGATAAAAGGAGGTATTTTGATTAGAGTCGGAGTAGTTGGTGCAAATGGCAAAATGGGAAAAGAAGTTGTTAATATGGTGCTTCAAAACCCGGAATTTGAGCTTGTTTTGGCTGTTGACAAATTTGGTGTAGGTGAAAAAATTTCAAAGATAGAAATTAAACCCGATTTGTCAATAATAAAAGAAATAAAACCGGATATTGTTGTTGATTTTACTCAACCCGACGTTATATTTCAAAATATTAAATTTTACCAAGAAACAAAAACAAAATCTGTAATCGGTACAACGGGACTTTCAAATGATGAAATTTCAAAAATAAAAGAAATGTCGAAAGAAAATTCTACAGGAATAATTATTGCACCTAATTTTTCAATCGGAGCAATATTAATGATGCAGTTTTCTAAAATGGCTTCAAAGTATTTCTCTAATGCAGAAATAATAGAATTTCATCATAACCAAAAAAAAGACGCTCCATCAGGTACATCAATCAAAACAGCTCAATTAATGATGGAGGCAAATGACAATTTCAAACTAGGAAATTGTGAAGAAAAAGAAACAATCAAAGGTGCAAGAGGCGGAGAATACGCTGAAAATAACAAAGGAAAAATCCAAATCCATGCTGTTAGAATGCCTGGGTTTGTCGCTTCTCAAGAAGTTATTTTTGGTTCTGACGGTCAAACGCTAAAAATACACCATGATACAATCAATAGAACATGCTACATGTCAGGCGTCGCTTTGGCAATAAATCATTTATATCAAAATAATCAATTTATATATGGATTGGAGAACATACTATGACAAAACAATTACCAAACCTCGCTGTTTTAGGTGCAACAGGAGTTGTTGGAAGGGAAATTTTAAGCATTTTAGAAGAAAATGACGTAAAATACAATTCAATAAAATTTTTAGCTTCAAAAAGAAGTGCCGGTTCAACTATTGAATTTAAAGGCGAAAAACACACAGTAATCGAAGCAACTGACGATGTTTTTGATGATATAGATATTTGTCTTGCTTCTGCAGGAGGTGAAACAAGCAAACGTTTTGCCCCGGTTGCTGCGAAAAAAGGCTGCGTTTTTATTGACAATTCTTCTGCATTTAGAATGGAAAAAGATGTACCGTTGGTTATTGCGGGTGTAAATGACGAAGATTTAAAAACACATAAAGGTATCATTGCAAACCCGAATTGTTCAACTTCTCAATTAATGTTACCCCTAAAAGCACTTGATGAAAAATTTAAGGTAAAAAGACTTATTGTATCTACATACCAAGCCGTTTCCGGTGCAGGTTTAAAAGCAATTAATGAACTAACAGACAATACAAAAACAAATCTTGTCGGCATGCCTTTTGAACCTTCTGCATTCAAATATGAAATTGCATTTAATGTAATACCGCAAATCGATATGTTTTGTGAAAACGGTTACACAAAAGAAGAAATGAAAGTAACAAACGAAACCAGAAAAATTCTTCATTTTTCAGATGATATAAAAATCTCATGTACTGCTGTTCGTGTACCTGTTTATATAGGACATTCAGAAGCTGTTACTGTAGAATTTGAAAATAAAATTGATGCTCAGTCTGCTCGTGAATTGTTGAAAGAAACTTGGGGAGTTGAAGTTGTCGATGATATTAAAAACTTTATTTACCCAACACCAAAAGACGCTGCGGGCAAAAATCCTGTATATGTGGGAAGAATCAGAAACTCAATTGCTTTTGACAACGGTTTAGACTTTTTCTGCGTTGCAGACAATTTGAGAATTGGTGCAGCTTTAAACACAGTGAGAATTGCACAAAAAGTAATTGAAATGCAACTATATTAATTAAGGAGAAAAATATGACACTCAGATATAACGCCGGCGAATTAATCACAGCAATGGTTACGCCATTTAATGCAGATAGTTCTGTAGATTATGAATCTTTAGAAAAAATAACAAGATATTTAATAGAAGAACAAAACACAGATGCGATTGTTGTTTCAGGTACAACAGGCGAATCTCCTACACTAACCCATGAAGAAGAACAAGAAATCTTGTATTGTGTAAAATCAATAAACTCAGGTAGAGTAAAAGTAATTATGGGTGCAGGCTCAAATTGTACAGACACAGCAGTAAAATCATCTATAAAAGCACAAGAATTGGGTGCTGATGCGATTTTATCCGTTGTTCCATATTACAACAAACCAAACCAACAAGGTATCATTGAACATTTTAGCACAATTGCAAAAAGCGTTGATATTCCTATTATTTTATATAATATCCAAGGCAGAACCGGAGTCGATATGACCCCTTCTACAATTGCTTTTCTTGCAAAAGAATTTGACAATATTGTTGCAGTTAAACAATCAAACGCAAATTTAGATTTAATTTCTGAAATTAAAATGCTAGCTCCTGATAATTTTGCAATTTATTCAGGCGATGATAGTTTAACACTTCCTATGCTATCAATTGGTGCCTATGGTGTTGTTTCAGTTGCTTCTCATGTTGTCGGAAATGAAATAAAATCAATGATTCATAACTTTAAATCAGGTCAAATTGAAGCATCGTCTAATATGCATAGAATTTTGTATCCATTGTTCAAAAAAATCTTTATGGCACCAAATCCTGTGCCAATAAAAGCATTACTATCAAAAATGGGCTTAATGCAAAATAATGTCAGAAGACCATTAGTTGGTTTAGGTGAACAAGAAAGACTTGAATTGCTAGAATGTCTAAATTCAATAAAACAATCAACAAAACAATCTTAATAACAGGTGGAAGTGGCTTCATTGGAAGCCACTTTATAAAATATATTCTGTCTAAATATGATAATTACAAAATTATCAATTTAGACAATTTATCGTATTGTGCAAACCAAAAAAACTTAAAAGAAATTGAAAATAACAAAAACTATTCATTTGTAAAAGGTGATATTTTAGATTCAACTATCTTAGAAAAAATTTTAGATAATGTAGATTGGATTGTTAATTTTGCTGCTCAATCCCATGTGGACAATTCAATTAAAGACCCGATGATTTTTGCAAAAACTAATATCTTGGGTACGGTTAATCTTCTTGAAAATGCTAAAAAATTTAAAATTAAAAAATTTCTTCAAATTTCAACTGACGAAGTTTATGGAAGCATTGAAAAAGGTTATTTTGATGAAACTAGTGTACTTAAACCAAACAATGCTTATTCGATATCAAAAGCAACAGCTGATATGTATGCAATAAACTACTTTAAAACCTATAATTTGCCTATCTTAATTACAAGAAGCAGCAATAATTTTGGC
>CAKURN010000187.1 GCA_934675695.1 uncultured Candidatus Melainabacteria bacterium
TATCTTCTTCTTGTGCATTAAGTAAGTATTTGTTGATACCTTCTTTTTCTTCTTCTTCGGCAATGAAAGCTTCTATATCTTCTTCTAAAACTTCTAAACCAAAATTTTGTGCCACTTTCTTAGAAGTTTCAGTATCAATTGGAGTATTTACAGTGACCATTATGCCTTCCAGCATTAAAAATTTAATAATTTCAGCAGGAGTTTTTTTGATTTTGTCTGACAATTCTCCGACTGTCATTGGTCTATTAATAACAACTGAAGTTACTTCTTCAACATTTGCAACTTCTTGAGTGTGTTTTTTGTGTTTATTTTGAACAGTTTTTTCAAGACTGATTCTTTCTTGTTCTTCTTGTTTGTTGTTGTAATTGTGGTCTTTTTTCTTCTTTTTGGCGTTTCTGTTTTGATTTTGATAAATGTCTTGTGAAATAATGTGTCTTTTTATTGGTGTTTGTTGATTATTTTTGTCTTGTTGTTTTTCTGGTTTTTTAAACTCTTTTTTGTCTTTTTGTTTGTTTTCAGTTGATTCAGGTTGTTTTGCAAAATTTCTTCTTGTCATAGAAGGCAATGTAGAAAGTTTGTCTGTAGAATTTTCTATTTTTGGAGGTCTGGTTTCTTGTTTTGGTTGTTCAACAGGTCTTTGTTCTGCTGGTTTTTTGTTGTTTTGATGTTGTTTTGGTCTTTGAGATTCGATTGATTTTGCACTTCTTACTATTTCTAATCTAGAAACTGATTTTTTAACAACATCTTCTTTGACTTCTTGTTTAACTTCAGGAGTTTCCTGTGCTTTTTGTTTTTTTACAACAAAAGCCTTAGGTTTTGCACTATTCGTCGATTTTCCCGAATACAGGTTTTTGATTTTTTGAATTTGTGATTCAGTAATTGTAGAACTATGCGACTTTAACGACAAACCTAATTTCTCGTTTGCAATTTCTATGATTTCTTTTGATGTTTTTTCTAGTTCTTTAGCAAGTTCGTGTACTCTCATTTTTCTCCAATTTCAATTTTGATAGTGCAATGATATTATTAAAATAACACAATCATAAATAAAAATACAATATATTATTTAAGTTGTTGTATTTTAATTAATGTCCAAGGTGCTTTTTTCTGTCTTTTTGCATAGAATTTTATGATTATATCGTTTGTGAGTACGATATTATCTTCTGTAATATCAGGTGGTAATTTATTTATTATTGTTTTTGTTGAACCTGAATAAAACGCTGATGTCTTTGTTGCAATACTGTTTTCAAACTGTATTTTTCTGCTGCCGAGATACAATTCTGTAAACATAAACAAATTATTAATTTCAGTTTTTGTTTTGTTTTCGATATTGTATTTTACAAATATTTCTTCTTTACCAAAAAATATTTTCTTTTTGGGTAAAATCTGAATTGAAGATATTTTTACATCGTTTTTGAAGATATAAATCTTGTTTAAAAATTTGTTAAATGAAGTTATTTTGTTATTGTAGTAATTTATTCGGTTAGTATTGCCTAGTAATCTAGCTTCTTCCAATATATTGTTCAACAAATCATTGTAAATATAAGGGTTTACTACGTAAGGGTTTGTATCTAGTACTTTTTTGATTAATTTTTCTGCTCTTACTTTATTTGTGTCTTTATAGATTAAAGCAAGTTTATATTGTGCTATTGGAGTTTCTTTGATTTTTAATGAATTATTGATATCAAGAATAGCTTTTTTTGTTTCTTTTCTGGCAATTTTTATGTCTGCCATTTTTATGTATTCTTTTGCATAATTTGTTTTTAATTTTTCAAAATCTTCTTTTGAATAAACTCCTTTTGCGTATTTATAGGCTACTTGGTAAGCTCTTATGCTGCCTTCTATTTCATTGTCATCATCTAAGCTTTTAGCAATAGATTCATAGATTTTTGCTTTGTATAAAATTGCTTTTTTATTGTATAAAGAAATCTCCTCTGCAAGGTTTAATGCCAGATTGTAGAGTTTTCTTTCTATGCAAAACATTGAATAACTATATAGTGAAAAATTGCTTCTTTCTGAAATCTTTAATGCTGTTTGAAAATATACGTTAGCACTATCGTATTCTTGTATTTCGTTGTATTTTTGAGCTAATTTTATGTGTGCTTTGTAGTCTTGAGGGTCTTTTTGAATTCTTTTTTCAAGTGTCGCAATTGTATGAAATCTATTGTATATTTTTTTTGATAGTTCTATTTTTACTACTTTTTTTTCACTTCTCCACAAAAGACTAACTTCTGAAATTAGTGCAATTGAATATACTATTGTCATAGTGACAACGATTGTTACTATGCATGAAATAAGTGTTTTTTTATTCATAATATTCTTTTATTTCTATCGAGTCTATTGCTTCCAGTTGTTTAAATATATTATTTATTTCTTTTAGTGATTTTTTTGTCGAAACAACAGCACTAAATTTTAGTTGGTCGTGATTGATTAATTTTTTATTTAATTTAAAAATTTTATGAAAATTGTTCGTAATATTTTCTTGAATTTTTTCACAATTTTCTGCAGAAGTCGATATAGCAATTTCATACAAAGTATAGAAGACTTTTCTTTTTGAAATAAAATTCTTTTCTAATCTTCTTATTACAATTAATATTACAAGCGTTGCAATAGATGCAACAATTGCTGTAAAATATTCGCCACACCCGCATGACATGCCGATTGCTGCACACATCCACAAAGTTGCTGCAGTCGTAATCCCTGATACATTAGTCCCATGTCGCATTACTGTACCTGCACCGATAAAACCGATACCTGTTATGACTTGGGCTGAAATTCTGGCAGGATCGTTTTGTGTTGCGACTATTCCCCCTATTTCATTCATATTAAATCCATATATCGAAAGAATAGTAAAAACACAAGCTCCGCTACAAACAAGAAGATGTGTTCTTAAACCTGCAAATTTCCCTGTGAGTTCTCTTTCCATTCCGGGAATGAAAGCTAAAACTGAAGCAAGTATAATTCTAAATAAAATTATTAAATCTACCCCAATTTGTGTATTTTGTATATTTTCCAGCATATTTTTCCTTATTTTATTGCTTTTGGATCGAGTATATCTCTTATTTTATCCCCCAATACGTTAAAAGACAAAACTGCAACAAAAATTAAAAAACCGGGAGTAAGAAGCCAAGGTCTATAAATAATATTTGCAAATTCTTGTGCTTCTTTTAACATATTTCCCCAACTGGCATCAGGTAACTGTATCCCCAGACCCAAAAAACTCAATCCGGATTCAGCTAAAATATACGATGGAACGGATAAAGTAATTGCAATAATAATATAGCTTGATGTTTGAGGCAAAATGTGTTTTATGATTATTCTTTTTTTGCTTGCTCCTATTGTTTCTATTGCTTTTATGTATTCTCTATTTTTTATTGACAAAACCATTCCTCTAATTACTCTAGAAAAGCC
>CAKURN010000188.1 GCA_934675695.1 uncultured Candidatus Melainabacteria bacterium
CACCTTTTTTCCTTATACATGTCTTATTATCGGCAAGATTGGGGTGGAACTTTAGGAAATGTAAAGAAGTGTGAAGAATTATTCTAACATAGTATCAGCAACTGTATCTATTATTATACCTGCACCTGTTGAGGGTTTATGTAACATCATAAAACAAGCTACTTGGTTAGGATTGTTTGTACTAACATAAGTTTTACAGTTGCTTGATGTTATTTGGTTAGTACCGTTCATAGGACAGATGTTTTTTCCATTTGAAGCATTATAACATGAAGCACAAAGTTCATTATTTAAACATCTTAAAAAAACATTATACCCGTCTGCTTTGCATTCATCAAGCGTAAAATATCCAGAACCGCCAAAAATTCCACAATCTGCTTGTTTGTATGATTGGTGAGAAGCAACTACATTAGCTTTTGAAGCCCCTGATGATTCCGGTCTATATATATCATAACTAATTATTTCGTTTGCTTTTGTAAGGTCAACGCCTGTTTCGCCGCTTTTCTTGTTGCAGTAACTACCGGCATTACTCAAAGCACAATTAACCGGCACAATTGCACCTTCTAACAGTCCACCTCTATATACTCTCATTGGAAATCTATCTATTCCGACTTTGTTCATGCCTTTTGTATTGCCATCTATATCGATTACAAATTCTTTAAATTTGTATTTGTCGCCATCAATTGAATATTTTGTATCTTCTCGCCAAGGAACAGCAAAACCCTGCACTGTAACATTGTTTGCAAAAGTAAAATTAACAGTTGCAGAATCTTTAGAAGTTGTTTGACAATTTGCTTCTGATTTTAAAGAAAAATAATCCCCAACATGAACACACAACCAGTCATAGGTTTTTGAATTTGCTGAAATGTTTCCTTTATCTAAAGAAGAATTGTCTGATACTATTGTGCCTACAACAGCTGCAATATTATCCATTGCTCCGTATACAAAAAGTCTTATTTTATTGTCGTTCGGTTTGATATTTGTAACAGCAAAAATAGCAAGAATCATCATTATTATGATACAAACTGTCAATTCTGCGATTGTAAAAGCATTTTTTCTCATTATTACTCCTTAATTCTAGAATATACCACACTAGAAAAAAGAAATTATGAAACAAATAGATGAATTAATACAAATCGCATTCTTCGCCATGGGCGTTTATTATGCCTATTGCTTGCAAATAAGAATAAATAATTGTTGAGCCGACAAACTTCATTCCTCTTTTTTTAAGGTCTTTTGAAATTTCATCAGACAATGATGAAGTTGTTTTTAAAGTATAACTTTCTTTTATCGTTTTGTTATCTGTAAAATGCCAAATATATTTAGAAAAACTTCCGTATTCTTTTTGAATATTTTGAAATACTAAGGCATTTTTTACGCTTGCTTTTATTTTTAGAGAATTTCTGATTATTTTTGGATTGTTTTTTAATTCAAGAAGTTTGTTTTCATCGTATTTTGATATTTTTTCTACATCAAAATTATCAAACGCAATTCTAAAATCTTCTCTTTTATTTAATACACATTCCCAAGATAAACCCGCCTGAAACCCTTCTAATATCAAGAGTTCAAAGAGTTTTTTGTCATCAAAAACAGGTTTCGACCATTCATTGTCGTGATAATCTACATATATTGGATTTTTTAGATTGACCCATTTGCAACGATTCATTTCAGTGTCTTTTCTATTACTTTGTATGCAAGATGAAACAATATCGTGTGTATGTCTTCTGATATTTGTATATCATCAACGTTAGCGTTTATGCTGTGTTTTGCAATTTGCCTCAGTTTTCCGCCGTTATAGCCAGTTAATCCCAGTGTTGTTGCATTGTGTTTGTTTGCGTAATCTATTGCTTTTAAGACATTTTTACTGTTTCCACTGCCTGAAATTCCGATTACCAAATCATCTTCATTTAAGAAGTTTTTTAATTGTTCAACAAAAATATCATCATAAGAAATATCATTAGAATAAGCAAGAATAGTCGGGATACTATCATTAAGGCAAATAAATTTGAATTTTTTGTCTTTTTGATAGCTTAAACCTTTGTTAAAATCGCAACTAAAATGGCTCGCTGTAGCACCTGAGCCACCGTTTCCCATTATGAAAATTTGTTTATTTTTATCTCTTTTTTCAATAAGAATTTTGATAAAATTTTCTATCTCGGTTTTGTTTAGTTTATTGATACAGTTTTGTATTTTCACTAAATAATCGCATATATCATCAAGCATTAAATTACTCCTTTTTATAAAGTAGAGTATTATGCTTTTACCTATTTTGTCAAATAAATTACGTTTTATATTTTCAATTCTGCAATTTTTATACAACCAAACAAACAGATTTTTCTAGTTCTTAAACTTTCTTTTATAGAAATAAGTGGGAAGTTTTTTGCGGGAAGTTTTTTGACTGTTGCCCAAAATTCTTTGTCTTTTATGTCTGCATTTTTTTCTCTTAAAAAATTCAACACTGCGATTTTTGCATTTTCTTTGTCTTGGTTTGTTTGTTTAATGTGGAATTTGTCTTTTTTGTTTACTGTTGAATTAGGATTTCTAAAATAATAATAATTAACAGAAGGCACGCTGATGATTGAATTTGCACTGTAGATGGCTTTTATTGTAAATAGTTTGTCTTCACAATATGTTCCTTCAGGCCAATCTATTTTGTTTTCAAATAACATAGTTCTTCTGTATATTTTGTTTGTCGGGCAAGGGTTCTTTGCTTGGTTTCCTATGTCTATTTTTTCTTGCAGGGAAGTAGCAATTTTTTCTTCTGTTATATTTAGTCTTTTTTTTGTTTTGCCGTTTCCAATTCTAACGTTTGTTGCAAGGGCAATATCAGAGTTGTTTTTTTTTGCAGCAGTGTATAGTTTTTCATAATAATCTAAATCAACCCAATCATCTGAATCGACAAAACCGATATATTCGCCAATCGCAATATTCATGCCTGAGTTTCTAGCTGCACCTTGTTTTTTATTTTGTTGATTAATTATTTTTATTCTTTTATCTACTTTTGAAAATTCACTCAAAATTTCAGAAGTACTGTCAGTCGAGCCATCATTTACGACGATGATTTCTATTTCTTTCAATGTTTGTTGAACAAGCGACATTAGGCATTTTGACAAGTATTTTTCGTTGTTGTATGTAGGAACAATGATAGATACTTTTACCTCATCTATGTTTTGGGGTAAAGAAAGCTTTTTTAAATCAGATACAACACTTTGAATATCGAATATTTCTTTCATTATGTACTTAAAAAATCCTATTAAACGAGCAAACAACTCTTGAGACATATTAGCACAAATATACATATTTTTAGCATACGTTAAAAAATGTAAAGTTTTTAAATCAAATATTGCCATTCAGTGCTATAATAAACGACAAAGTAGCAAATAGAGGTGAAGTATGAC
>CAKURN010000189.1 GCA_934675695.1 uncultured Candidatus Melainabacteria bacterium
AATTAGAAATCCAACAAAAACAACCTAATCACCCAAAAATAATGGGCATATTAAATTTAACCCCAAATTCTTTTTCTGATGGGGGAGAATTTGTTGAAATCGAAAAAGCGATAAACCATGCAATTGATATGATTGATGCCGGTGCAAATGTGATTGATATTGGTGCTCAATCTACAAAGCCTCAAGCAGATTTGGTTTCTGTAGTATATGAAATTGAAAAAGTCGTGCCAATCGTAACTGCACTAAAAACTGCTTATCCAAATATCGAAATAAGTGTCGATACGATGACTTTAGGCTGTGCTAGAGCTGCGTTAGATGCCGGGGCTGATATTATTAATGATGTTAGTTTTTTATCTAATCCTGAGTTTGCAAAAATTTGTGCAGAAAGAAACAAAAAACTCGTTATTATGCACTCTCGTGGAAATTCAAAAACCATGGACGAATTAACTTCTTATGAATCTATTGTTGATGATGTATTTAAAGAAATAAAAGAAAAAATTAAAATTGCAAAATTAGAAGGGCTAGATGATAAAAATATAATAGTAGATATTGGTTTTGGTTTTGCAAAAACAATAAATCAAAATTTGCAACTATTAAATAGAATTAATGAATTTAGAGCTTTAGGGTATCCACTGATGGCAGGTGTTTCAAGAAAACGCTTTATGCAAGATATAATAAATACAAAAGAACCAAAAGAAGCTGATTTTGTTTCTGCTTTAGCAACTTCTTATTTGATTCAAAATGATGTTGAATATATTAGAGTTCACAATGTTGAATTGTCTATTCAAGCACTCAGATTTAACGAAAGACTGATGTTTAGTTAGTCTTCTATTAGTCCTTTTTCAATTAGTATATTGTGATATTCTGTCATTATTGTTTTTTTGTAATTAGGAAGAATTGTTTCTAGGCTTTTTGTGTATCTTTTGTAACAGATATCTTCGCTTTCTGTAAGTTTTTCTTTGCTTTTTAATTTTTGAAATATTTTTGGCATTCCATCAAAATATCCTGATATATCAGACATTTTAGATGTGATTTCCGGGTGTCTTTTCCAAGCTTCTTTCATTGCTTCTATATATTCGGGGTGGTTTTTGTAGAATTCATGTCTCTTTTCTGACAAATGCTGCCTTATTTGCGGATTGTCTATATAGTATTGTGCTACTTTTTTGCCGTTTTCTATTCTTGCTTCGGGGTGATTTTTGTGAAATTCTTTTAATCTTTCTGAGTGCTTTTGTCTGTTTTCTTCAATTGCATAATATTCACGTCTATGTTGGGATAACAATTCTCCATATTGTGGGTTTTGCTTGTATACTTCTTTTAGTTTTTGCGATTGTTTTTCTCTGGCTTCCGGGTTGTTTTCGTAGTAGCCTTTCATTTTCTTTGAAATATTTTCTCTGGCTTCCGGGTTGTTTTCGTAATATTGTTTTAATTTTTTTGAAATATTTTCTTTCTTTTCCGGATTTTGCCTAAAAGTATCTCGCATTCTTTTTGCTATTTTTTCTTTAATTGCAGAATTATTATCATAGTAGTTTTTTGAATTTTTGGTAGCTTTTTTAATAAATTCCGGTTTTGAATGTGTTACTGCGTTTTCATAGCTAGAAGCAAATCTTTTGATATTTAATTCAGCCATTAGTTTGCTTAGGGACTCTATCCCTATTAAGAAATAAGTATTTCTATCTTTAGTAGATACTTTTTTTCCGTAATATTGTTTTAAGATATTTAATGTCAAATTGTCTAGAGTTATATCTTCTACTTCTCCGTTAAGTATAGGTTTTAATGCACCCATCGGAAGACTTTCTTTTGGGAGTTCGCTTGCGTTTATGACATCTTTAAATTCTTCTGGGTATAATTCTTTTGCTTCTTCTAGAGTAGAACAATCCAGTAAATCTCTATAAAATTCTGTATGAAGCTGGTATAATAGTTCTTCAGGGTTTGTTAGTGATTTTTCTAAAGCAAAATTATACATAGAAGTTGATGGGAAATTTTCTTTTCCGATTTTGTCAATTGTTTTTTTAAGATTTTTCCCTTCAAAAGACAATTGAAAACAGTCGTTTTTTGAAGTTATTTTTAGGTTATGGTTAAAGGCATTATTTGTTTTTTTATTGTTATATCGAAAAATATTAATACTAGAAATTTTCATCTATTGCTCGCTTTCTAGATAGTAAAAGCTTCTGAATGAAAATTTTTGCATTTATTCTACAAAATCTTTAAAATTTTTAATAGGTTGTTTAGAAACTTTTAAAAAAACTTCTTCAAAACTTTCTATTGGTTCAAATCTAAAACCACATTTTTCTTGCAAAGCTGCTCCAAAAGAAAAAATTTCTTCGCTCGGGTAATTTCTGCAGATAGAAGGCCTTTTGTTGTGCATCGTACAGAGTCTTTTTTCTTTGTCAAACCTATCGCAACTAAAAATCAAACCAAAATCATCTTTTCCAACGATAGTTATATGTTGATAAAAACTGTAAGAATCAGTATTTTTGATTTCTTCAAAATCTTCTTCTGATTTTATTAATTTATTATTGTGTCTTACATAAATATTTTCACAACAACAGCCGCATTTTTTGCAATTGCCATATCTGAAATATTTTTTCTTTAGAATTTTTTTATAATAAAATTTTTTAAATTTGTTTAAATACTTCATTTAGGAGATTTTCATTATTTGAAAGTGAAGAAAGTATATCACTTGTTTCCATACTAAAAACGCCTTCAAAAACATTTTTTAATACAAGATTATTGGCTTCTTTTTCGTCCATTTTCTTTAAAATATCACTAAATTTCTGTATATCAAGTTCTTTTTGATATTTTTCAAGTGCAGTTGTAGATATATCAGATTCATCAACTAGGTAATTTTTTAAATCCTCTTTTTCAAAGGGATTTGTTGAACCAACAGATGAAATCTTTTCTAGATTTTGTCCTTGAGTAATATTGTCAAGACCGTTATTTTGAATTCTATCCAGCATTTTTCCCCAACGTCTTTTATTTATTATATTATGTGTCAAAAATCACATTTTGTAATTATACTTTTGATTGATTTTTGATTTTGAGTTTTTTGTCTAAGTAATTAATTTCTTCGTTTTTGTAGTTTTTTAAATATTCAATTGCTTCTTGAATGGTGTTTGCGACAAAATACATAGAAGGTGTTTCTTTTGGTGCAAAATTTTCTTCTATCAATTTGTTAAAAAAGTCAATCAAATGTCCATAAAAATTATCTGTGTTTAAAAATACAATAGGTTTGTTGTTGTAGCCCAGTTGCTTTTGAACTAGCATTTCGCTAACTTCTTCCAAAGTGCCAAATCCCCCTGATAAAACTACTATTCCATCAGACAGTTCGTCCATTTTGGCTTTTCTTTCACGCATACCTTTGGTTACAATAAA
>CAKURN010000190.1 GCA_934675695.1 uncultured Candidatus Melainabacteria bacterium
GTATAAATTTTGACATTTTAAAATACTCCTTTGGTTATTGCTGATATTATTGGGTGTTTTAGTATTTTTTGAATTTTTTGTTCAGGAATTTCTTTGTTTGCAACACAACCCACACAGAGTGGAAGTTTGTTTCCTTTTGAAATACTATCTAAAAACTTCATACGTTTTTCACCACAAAAAATTTCTTTTAAAGTTTTTTCTTTTAAATTTCCAAACGAATATTTTGAATCAAAATCAAAGCAGCAAGGAATTATGTTCAGCTGCCAATCTATTTGTAGTATATTTTTTCTCGTTCCCCACAAAATCGAACAAGGATAAACATTCTTTGTTTGCGGTAAATCACTTTTAGAATTGCCATAATTATGCAAAGTCCAATATATAATTTCATTATCAGAAAAATTAAGAGATTTTAGATAAGAAATAAATTCATTTCTCAAGTTGTTTAGTTCATTTTCTTCAATTTTGAGTGGATATTTGTCTTTAAAATCATCTAATTGAATAAAAATGACAGTGTCGGGATATTTGTTTTTGATTTTTGATAATAGTTTTAAATTCTGTTTAACTAATTCAAATTTATCAACCCCATGGACAGATTTGTAGGTTTCATTGTTATATCCATACAAAGAAACAAATATCTCATGTAATCCATTTTTGAATAAACTTTCAAACCAATCTTCATCAATATTATAAGCAAGAGTTGTTGTAATTTGTGGCAAAAAGTGAGGATTTGTATTTTTAATTAAAGATATTCTTTCATCTAAATCCTTACACAACAAACTTTCCCCATGTCCATGGAGTTGAAACGATACATCATAATCAATATAATCTAATTCTTTTAAAATGAGTTTTAAATCTTCAATGCTCATAAAACCTTTTTTACGAGTCATTTGGTCAATTGGACACATAAAACAACGACAGCCGCAATTGTTTGTAGATTCTATCCTAATTTCTTGAAATTTTGGTAATTTATTTAATTGTAATGCTTTTTTTAAAAATAAATTCATTTTGTAATCCTTAAAATATTTATTTGTTTTTTTCTAAATCATTTTCTATTCTATTGAATTCTTTTAGATGTTCAATATTATTTATAAAAACGTCAGCATATTTTCTTACATTTTCAAACGGGTGATTATCTTTTATCAATTTAGCACCAATTCCATAGCAAGGAACATCAAACAAATGAGAACAATTAATAGCACCACCTGACATAGATGTAACAATTGCTTTTAAATTTAAATCTTCTATCATAAGTTCTACCGGACATTTTATTTTAGTGTCGAAAAATTTGAATTTTGGATTGTTTTTGTAATATTTTGCCAAATTTCCGGTAATTTCATCATTTACCCTAGGGTGAGATTTGAATAAAACTGTACAATTGTTGCTGATTAAATTGTCTATGTGTTTTATGTAGAACTTTGTAACTTCTTCATCTGACATAAAATCTTGGTATATGTATTGCGATAAAAATAGTACAAGATTTTGAGATTGAAAATTTTTAAAATCTAAATTATTTTTTGATTTTATTTTATTAATAATGTTTTTTACAGAATTTTTATTTAAAACTTTAATTTTATCTTTTTGAGTTTCATCTGTATAAAAAACTTTGTTAAAGTAATTTGATAAGTATATATTTTTGATGTTTGAATAATTTATATTGTCTAATGAAAAATATGAAGAAATCCCTTCTTCAAATAAATTTATATTATCGTGTTTGTTCCAAATATCATACGAATTTTGAGCTGTTGTATATATTTCGTTAAATGATTTTAAGAATCGTTCATCTTCTATAAATTTGATATTTTCATCAAAAGACAAATCATCTGCAAAGTTTACTGTTTTAAAAATATTATCTAAAACCAGTTTTTTATTTGCATTTTTAAAGATATCAGATGTTCTACTCGTATATATAATTAAATGATTTTCAAATTCAGATGAATCATCTTCTATTATTGACATTGCATTAATCAAAGATATAAAACCCGTCACAATGAACAGTCTTTGTTTTTTGTTAGTGTCAATATTATCTAAAATTTTGTTTAGATATTTGTTTTTTAATTCTGAATTTTGAGTATTTTTTTCTTCTTTATTATTTTGAGAAGATAAATAATTGTTTAAAATTTTAGTCCAACTATTTTCCCAATTTGTTTTAGAAAATGCTTGTGCAACTTTTTGAGCATTGTTCGAAATATCAATTCTATATTTTTCATTCATTATAAGAGTTGAAATCGCTTCATACAAAGAATCGTAATTCGTATCAATCAACAAACCATTATAGCCATTGAGTATTAGATTGGGTAATCCACCGATATTTGTTGATACAACTGCATTTCCAGTTGCCATCGCTTCTATACAGCTTAATGAAGTTCCTTCTGAATACAAAGTAGGAATTACTGAAATATCAGCTTTTCTGTATATTTCTGGCATTTCATCAGCGTTTGCAACATAGTGTTTGAAACGGTTTGGATAATTTTCTTGTAACAATTTAATCCTATTTTGAATTTCTTCCGTATGAGCAAAACCAACCATATCGATTTCTATGTTTTGGAAATTTTCAAATATTTTTGGAATAACATCTGTAAAAAGCCAAAATCCTCTTTCATTTGAACAACGACGTGGAAATAGCACTTTTATCGGTTTGTTTTTGTCTTTGTTGTCATTTGGGTGATAATTTTCTAAATCAACATAGTTTGGAATATATTCCATTTGAATTCCATTAGTCATAATGGTTTTAGAGAATGTAGAACGAAACCAAGATATTGTACTTGTATCGACTGAAACAAAAGTATCTGCGATATTCAAATTTCTTTTTAAATATTCTACATTAGCATCACTAAAAGGGTGATCCCAAGTAATCCCATGGGAAATTAAGATAGAAGGGTGGTGAGCGTTTTCGGTTTTCCAATCAATGCAGCCTGAATAAACAGTCAATTTTGGAGAATCAACGCCATTTACTATTTCATAGTAACCGGAATATTCAGAATTAATTCCAACAACTGTTAAATCTTTAAAATTTCTAACCCAAGGTTCATTAGCGTCATCAATTCCTTTTTGCAACAGAATAGGATTATAGCCCATTTTTTTGATTAAATTTGCTAAATCACATGCATATCTTTCTCCGCCGCCTGAAAAGTAATTTTCTCCCGTATGGTCATAAAACGAACCTTGCATTATATAAACAGATTTTTCAGGTGATGAGATGGTTTTTAATATATCGTTAATTTTTTTTGTTTTTTGACTAATAATTTCTTTTTTTCTTTCAAGTTCTTTTTGATATTTGTTATAAAACAAATTGGCCTTTACGAAATAATAAGGACTAATTTTTTTCATCGAACGTATATAGAAT
>CAKURN010000191.1 GCA_934675695.1 uncultured Candidatus Melainabacteria bacterium
TCTTCAACGAGTGTTGGGATAAGACCCATTTCTTTAATTTTTTTTCTAGCCTCAAGAGCGGTTTCAGCTTCTATCCTTCCTGAAACGCTTTTTGTCTTATCTTTTAATGCCTTATAGTTGAATATTCCCATTATTATTCGCCCGCTAAACCTAAGATTCTAACTTGTTCATCTATTGTAGTGTTGCCTTCTAATATATGTCTTAAACAAGACATACGTAAAGTTTTCATACCTTGGCTGATTGCATAATCTTCAATTTCGATATCATGTGCTCTTTGTGCAATCATCTTTTTAATTTCATTATTAATAACTAATATCTCTAAAACCGCCAAACGACCTAGATAACCGGTGTTTTTACAGTTTGGACAACCATGGGGTTTGTAGATTTTAGTTTGAGTCATTTTTTGTATTTCGACAGGGTCTGTTAAAATTTTCTTTGCTTCTTCAACTGATGGATAATATTCTTCTTTGCAGTTTGGACAAAGTTTTTTAACAAGTCTTTGTGCAATAATTCCAGAAACTGTAGAAGAAACAAGATAATCTTTTGCACCCATTTCGATTAATCTTGTTACAGTTGCTGCAGCTGAATTTGTGTGGATTGTAGATAAAACAAGGTGACCTGTTAAAGAAGCGGAAATCGCAACTTCCAGTGTTTCATAGTCACGAATTTCACCAATAAGAATAACATCAGGGTCTTGTCTTAATATTGCACGCAAAGAATTTGCGAAAGTAATACCCGCCTTTGTATTAATCGCTGATTGGTTTATGCCTTCCAGTTTGATTTCGACCGGATCTTCAATTGTTGTAATGTTTACATCATCTGTATTCATATAACGCAAAAGAGCGTACAAAGTAGTCGTTTTACCGGAACCTGTAGGACCTGATGTTAAAACAATACCATTTGGTGCAGAAACCAAATAACGAATTTTTTTGATATCTTCTTCAGAAGCACCAACAACTTCGATTGTGCTGGCTTTTGCTTGTTTTGCACTCATTTGAGGTGCAAGAACACGAATTACCATTTTTTCACGACCGGCAACAGGAAGTGTATTTACACGAAAATCTTGTGCTTTGTTTTTGTATTTCATTGTAAATGAACCATCTTGGCAACGTCTATGCTCTGCGATATTCATTTTTGACAATACTTTAAAACGGGAAATCAACGCACTATCGATTTTTGCAGGAATTTTTAGTGCTTCAACCAAAGAACCATCGATTCTAAATCTAACTCTATATCCAACAGACATAGGTTCAATGTGAATATCGGAAGCACGTCTGTCGATTGCCATTGAGATTATTTTGTTTGCCAATTGAGAAACAGCACCGTCTGAATCTTGAACTTCTTGTTCTACTTGTTCCCAAAGTTCATTTTTATTTCCTTCGACTTCATCGTCTTCATCAAGTTTTTGAATCAATTCTTCAGTATCAGATTCATCGGTGTTGTAATATGTATTTAAAAAGTTTTCAAACTCTAAATGAGTAACCAACATTACAGTCGGTTTTAGACCTGTTTGATAAACGATTTCGTTAATAACCTTAGTGTCGTTAGGGTTCACCATACCAACAACTAAAGATTTATCTGTCATACTTAACGGAATTACTTTGTTTATTTTAACAAAATCTTCAGGCAAAACAGAAATCGCTGTAGGAAGTGCTTTTAATTGTTGAGTTGTTGCATATTTAAGACCCATTTGAGCACCAAGTGCTTCTTTTAAGTCTTTTATCGTTACATAACCCAATTTAACCAAAATAGAACCTAGAGGAATTTTTTGGACTTTAGATTCAGCAAGTGCAACTTCTAATTGGTCGGGTGTGATTAATTTTTCTTCTATTAAAATCTGTCCCAGACGTTTTGTTTCAGGAGCTTTTACTTTTGAAACATCTGCTGTTGCAACCCCATCACCATCATCTGTCATGTTTGTTTTTTCAGTACGATTTTTGTCTGCATTTTTCTTTGCTTGTTCAAAAATGTCATCTATTTCATCGCTTGCAACTTTTTCAGACAAAGAAGTTTCAATATCATTGTCATCTTCGTCTGCCAAAATATCGTCACTGTCATCGTCATCATCTTCAATATTTAATTCATCATCGTCGATATCAAGCGAAATATCAGAACTATCATTATCAGACAAGTCAGATTCTTCGGTATTGTCTTGAGGAAGGCTTCCGCCGTATTTTTCAACGTATTTTTTCAAAAATACATCAAACAACATATCAAAACCGTTTTTTGCTAAACAAATAAATTGAATATCGTTTGGGATTACTGAATTAACATATTGTTTTATTCTGTCTTTTCCTGATAGTTTAGAAGAAGCGTCAGAAGCCTGAGCGTTTTCAATTTCACCTGATGCGGCATGGATAACTACAAACAAGACATTGTTTTGAATATCAATCGGGACGAAAGAAAGTTCTTTCGCCACCGATAATTCAAATTTATCTGCAAGTTCAAAATTTATGTTTCTTATTAATTGCTGCACTACGGGAATGTTGCTCATACTTTTGCCTTCTTATACGAAATTATAGGTCGTAAACATTTTTATCATCATTACGGTCTTTGATTATGTGAGGTGTAACAACGATAACGAGTTCTTCTCTTGTCTTTTTGTTTTGGCTTTGTCTAAAGAATGAACCAATAAAAGGTAAATCAGACAAAATTGGCATTTTTACTGCTTTTTGAGATTCGTTTTCTTTTATTAATCCGGCAAGAACTAAAGTTTCACCGTCTTTTATTCTGATATTCTTTAATGATAAGTCCCTTCTTTGTAACAAAGTATATTCTTGTGCTTGAGTTTTAATTGTTGAAAACTCAGGAGTGATATTCAATGATACATAACCATCAGGTGAAATAAACGGTAATACTTCGATTAACAAACCTTCATCATCACCAATGTTGTATGTCTTTTGAGTACCGTTTACCATACCATTTGAACTATCCAGTACTTGAGATGTAACAGATTTTACATAGTCAGAAGTCATATCGATTGTTGATTTTTTACCATTTGTAACCATTATTTTTGGATTAGTTAATGTTCTACCATTACTATTTTCAATAATGTAGTTCAATGTATATAATAACGCACGAGAGCTTGAACCTCTGAAGTAATATGGGATATCACTTAAATCCGGACCGGTTACCGTTCCTTCTTGTCTTTGATCGGTGTATTTTTTACCCCAAACAAAGAATGGATTAGATTCTGAACCTACATTAAATCCTGAAGCACCAAATCCTAAAGAAATAAATGGTGTCCACAAATTCCAAGCGTTATTAAAGTCTTTAGAACCTGCTTCGTTTAATTCGATTACAGACAACTCGATATATGCCATAAGCTGT
>CAKURN010000192.1 GCA_934675695.1 uncultured Candidatus Melainabacteria bacterium
GATCAGATAACTCTGAAAACGCATTTGCGATTTCCCAACCGTTTACACGGGTTTCAAAACGTTCTGTCAATCTGTCATTATCCCTATGAACTTTTGCCAAAGGAGAAATTTCACGAGGATAATCAATAATATGACAAGGTTGAATCAATGATGGTTCGATTTTTTCTTCAAATACAGCTTCGACTACTTGTCCCCAGTTAGAATTTTCATCTACGTGGACATTTATTGATTTTGCCAATTCTATTGCATCTTTCGCTGTATAAACTTCTAGAAAATCAACGCCTGTTGCTTCTTTTATTGAACCTAGCATAGTTTTTCTATCCCAAGGAGGAGTAAGATCGATTTCGTGTTCTCCGTATTGGATTTTTGTAGTACCAAGAACTTCTTGTGCAACGTATGCAACCATATTTTCAGTCAAAGTCATCATATCGTTATAATCGGCATAAGCTTGATACAATTCTATCATTGTAAATTCTGGATTGTGACGGGTGTCTATACCTTCGTTTCTGAAACATTTTCCAATTTCAAAAACTCTTTCTGAAACACCACCTACTATCAATCTTTTTAAATACAATTCAAGAGCAATTCTCAATGTCAAATCCATTTCAAGAGCATTGTGATGAGTAAAGAATGGACGAGCATTTGCACCTGATGCAGTTGTTTGCAAAGTTGGAGTTTCAACTTCCATAAAACCGTCACGAGCCAAAAATTCACGAATCTTTTGAATAATTAAACTGCGTTTTTTGAATGTATCACGAACTTCCGGATTAACTATCATATCAAGATATCTTTGGCGATAACGGACTTCGACGTCAGTTAAGCCATGGAATTTTTCAGGCAAAGGAAGAAGTGATTTTGACAACAATTTTAAATCTGTTGTTTTAATAGACAATTCACCTCTTGGTGTACGTCTGATTGTACCTGTAAAACCAACAATATCGCCTACATCAATCAACTTTAACAATTTCATTTTTTCTTCAGGCAAGTTTGATTTGTGTGAAAAAACTTGAATTTTTCCTGTTGAATCCATTAAATCAATAAACATGCCTGTGTTTCTAATCGCCATAACACGACCGGCAACAGAATATACATCTTCTGTTTCCATTCCGTTTTCTAATTTTTCATATTTTGTTTGAAGTGTTTTTGCGTTAGCTGTTTTATCAAATGTATATGGGTATGGATTTACACCCATATCTATTAAATCTGTCAATTTTTGAATTCTGTTTTCACGAATACTAGATGAAGTACTTGTGTTCACATTTTCAGTTTTTTCAAGCATTATATTCTCCTTTTAAAAAAATTTGTAATTCGGAATCTGAAATTCTCTCTTGTCTTCATCTTTTAATGAAAATTCAGAATAAATTTCAAAAGATTTTTCTTTTGATTTTTCAACATATTCAGGATTTAAGTATTTTTTATATGTTTCATTCAACTCGCCTGAATAATTTCCTAAAATGTCAGCGTATTTTATTAATGTTTCTTTTTTAGAACCACCTGCATAAGCTTTTGTTTTTGCATCAGTTCCGGATGGTCTTATTTCAACAAATTTGTCTTCAAATTGAAGATAAGTACCATCGCCTACAAACAATACATCAAGCAAATTGTCAAAATTCAAATCAACAAATATAGAAGATAAAATTTCTTTTATGTTTTCTAAAGTGATTTTATTTTCGTATTTTGCAATAGCTAATGCCAAATAAAACAAGTCATTTTTTGTTCTTTGTTTTTCGCCTTCAACTTTTGCTAATTTCAATTTTGAAATATCCGGTTCAGATTCATTGTAATAAGCAATATCTACACGAACATCGTTTCTTGCGATTATGTTGTTTTCATCATAAATTCTATTTAAATGTTCGACAAGAGTCGTGTCTAATGAAGCAATAAGTGCAGAAGCTACAATAATCGCTTCTGTTGCAGATTTTTCTCTCATTGCAAGAGCAACTCTGCCGTTTAGAGATTTAATAGGTTCAATTGCACCAATAATCATTCCTCCGGATTCTTCTCCACCAAAAATCATTCGAGGATTAGAGCCGAGTTCAATTTTTTCATTAAATACATCATAAATTGTGATATTTTTTACATTTTTTTCAAATTGAGCTTCTATTTTTTTAACAGCTCCTGCAATTTCTTTAAAACCAACAGGGGTATTGATTACTTTTATGCCTTTGCTTTTTGCCCATTCGTTCCAGGCTCTCGAAGATGCTGTTGTTTTTACCATAAAATACTGACAATCTTCGTTTTTGTCGAGTGTTTTATACCAATAGTCCATAATCATCAAAAATGCTTGGTTTGCAGAAAATACGCAAAGAATTCTGTCTTTGTCTAATTCAACATAGTCTACACCGGCTTTTTTTATTGTTTCTTTTTTATCGGAAGAAACAATCTGAACCACATTCAATCTGTCATGGTCAGGGTCTGTAATTAATACAACTGTGTTAATCGGATAATTTTTTAATTTTTCGCCATAGTTTAAAGATTCTACAACAGGAAAATATTCTTTTCCGTCTTTTTTCCCTAATACTGTAACATCTAACGACCAATCATAAAAAACATCGTTGCCGTTTTTGTCTTTTTTGATATCTTTTCCGATTGAATGGAAAAATGGGTCTTCTTCTGTATTTAACCAAACAAAATTGTCGTCTATGTCTAATTTTTTAAGGATTTTTGATAGCGTATTGTATGCACAACCACCAACAGAATCAATCACGATTTTGTTTTTGAAATTTTTTATTGTTGAAATATTTTTTTTGTTTGCAACTCCATTTTGCAAATATTCAGTATACAAATCAATACCGTTATTTAATTTTTCCATTGTTGCTTCATCGATATGATTGTCATTTGAAGAAGAAAATTCTATTTTAAAGAAACCGTTTTTTTCAACTTCGTTTAATATTTGTTCGATTTTGTTTACAAATTCTATGCTTTCATTTGGCAAAAACTGTGAACCTTGGTTGTTTAAGTCTTTTGTTGCATTTTTAACAGATATGCCATGAGATGATGTAATATATTCTGCCCCAACTAAATCAAGTTTAAAAGCCAAAAACGAAGCGAGCCAAATAGGAATAGTTTGGCGATTTACCGGCACAAGAGTTCTTATTCCAAGAGAAGCTTGGATTCTTGCTATAATATCTAAATAAGTTTTTGAATTGTAGCGAACTTCGCACCCAACAAGTTTAACTAAATTTTGGTTTGGGTATTTTTCTTTTAAAACTAATGCTTTTGCTAAAGTTGCAAGCGTAATTCCTATTGTATTAATAGGAAAACGTGTATCGAACGGGTACAAGATGTTTTGAGGACCTCTAATAC
>CAKURN010000193.1 GCA_934675695.1 uncultured Candidatus Melainabacteria bacterium
TCCTCTTCCTTTGATTTTTAGCAAATTAAAAGGCTATAAAATTATAGCCTTATTCGATATTTAAAAGTGTGTTGTTTGTACTTACATTATTATATTCAATGTTTAAAATATCTTTAGTTTCATTATTTAATTCATTAAAATATTTTTGCATCTTAATAAATTCTTGATATTTTTTTGATAATTCTAACAAATTAGACATATCATTTTTAAGCGTTTCAATTTGTTTATATTCGTTATCAATAATATTTTGTAAATTATCTTTAAAATATTCTAGGTTGATACGTTTGTGCTCTTCATCTGGTAAAAAATCTTCAGTTTTTAACATGATATATCTTTCTTGACTATAATTTAATTTTGAATAAATTTTGAATGTAACAAAATATTTTTGATCATAACTATCTTCATAAATATTAGAATTTGTATTTTCTAATAATTCTTTTAAATGATCTTTAAAACGTTTATTATATACTTTATTATTAAATTTTTGATCAACATTATTTTTTAAAATTTTCAAAACTTCTATATAGCTTTTATGATCTTCAATAGCTTTATTATATTTATCAATAATAGCTTTTTTGTTTCTTTTTGGTTGCGTTTCTTCTTTAAGGGTATTTAAAAATTCAATTTCTTTTTTTGATTCTGGATTTTTATAAGCATTTATAATTGATCCATTTTCTTCTTTAATTTCTTGCTTTCTTTGTTCTATTTTTGATAAATCCACGTCATAAGAAGCGCACAAAGTACATTCTTTACAACCTCCACAAACTTCAATAAATTTACAATACATTTTTTTATTTAATTCTTTCATGGTTTTTATTCTCTCTTTCTATTAATTTTGATAAATGAAAAAGGCTATAGTTTTATAGCCTTAAAATGTTATTGTTTTAAAAATTGGTAATATTCTTCAGCTTTTAAAAGTTCTTCATAAACGCGCATTATTTGATTCTTAACAAAATTAGTTTTATTAATTTCAACATCTTGTTCAATTAAAACATCAGCGGCATTTTCAAAAGTATATAAAATGTCAAAAATTGAAGGTAAACCCGAAACCCATTGAAAAAATTTATCAAATGTTAAAATTTCATTTTTTCGACAAGCTTCTTCTTGTGCGCTTTTTAAAATATAATGACAAATAGAAAAATAATTCTCTTTTTTATTTTCTGGGGCATCTTCTGGGCTTTCATCCTTATCCCATACATAATTATTTAAAATAAAATCTCTAATAGTATTCATAATCTTTTACCATCCTTTTTTATTTTTTGTTTTATTTAATTGTTTATATTTTGTAAAATAAAAAGGAAAGTTATTTTTTAACTTTCCTTAAATCCTGAATTATTTTATTGATTATTTATACCAATATTTATTAATTTGCCCTTTATATTCACTAAAATAAAAGCCTTTATCATGACTATTATTTGTGATGATTTGATTTTCAATGACATCATTTTGACCTTTTGAAAATCCTTTTTTATATCCTTGATTTGATCCAATTAAAAAAGCGCCTGTTAAAAGCGCTACTAATAAAGCGAATTTTAAAATTCTTTTTGTGTTTGTTTTCATTTTGTTTTATTCTCCTATAAATTAATATTGATTTTTATATATGGTTCTCTCAATTCTGTACCAAACAATTTTATATCATAATCATTACTATATAATAAGTCTGTATCTAATTTTAAGATAAAATCTAAATTAAAATTATCACTGATTATTTTTTTATTATTAATGTACAATAAAATTTTAGCTTTTTTGTGTTGATTTTCTAAATCATATAATTTTGTAAATAATAAATCTTTTTTCATTTTTTTATATCCTCCTAAAATTTAATAATTAAAATACTTCTAAACATTTAAGAGACCACTCTTCATGATCTTTTAAAATGTTATCTATTTGTCTTTCTGTTAGTTTTGAACAATCATATAAAATATAATTTAATTCATCTACAATAAACGTTTTATACATTTTTCTTACCTCCTGAAATTTTATTTTTTTCTTTTCTTCTTTCAAATAACTCTTTTAAATTACTTCAAAGAAGAAAAGAAAAGACTTAATTTTTCATAAAGTAAAAAGAATGTTTTTAAATTTTAACAAGCTGCATGGCTTAACTTTTTCATGTGTAGCAAATAATTTTTGAAGTGCTTACGCTGTAAACTTGTTTCAATAGTTGCATCAATGAAAGAAGATTCTTAACATTCTTTTTTGAGTTTATGAAGTTTATAAGTCTTATTTTTTAATTTGTTTTTTAGTAACTCCAGAAACAAAATAGAAAATTAAATTTTCAAAACTGGGAACATTCTACAATTTTTTATTTATCAATCTACAATTATAACACATTTTTTCAATAGCTTACAAAATGCTATAAATTTATTTGATTATGTACCAAATAAACAAAGGATTTTATAACTTCCCACCTGATTTTACGTACCAGAGGACTTTTTTAAGAAGTTACCTTTTTATTGTCATATAATAAGAAAGAGTTTGACTTTCTCATCTATAACTAGTATTATAATTATAGAGAGAAAGAGCTTGGCGGTTTTTTCTCTTTTTATTATGCTATTTTTTCGATGCATCCTATTTTTAAGGATCTTTTATATTGTATCTCATGGCTTTTTATATCCTCCCTTTAACTACTTATATTATATACCTTTTAGGTTTATTTTCAACCCTTTTAGTATATATTTTTAATTTTTTTGTAGAAATTTAAGAGATTTTTTTATTTTGCTTTCTTCCTTTTCCACAATATTATTATAGCATATATAACACTGAATGTATAGTGTTTTTTGTATTTTGGAGTGAATTTTTTTAAACAAAAAAGGCTAGTCTTTACCTAGTCTTTTCATATCTTTTTTTATTAAATTTTTGATATATCTATTTTTTGATATTTTTATATCATTCAAAAAATCATACATTTTTATATCTTCATCACTTTGGAAATTAAAAGATACTTGTATACGTTTTATATTTTGTTTTACGTATTTTAAGTCATATTCCTGTTTATTTGCTTTCGCTTTTTCGCTCATGTTTCTGCTCATGGTTTTTTATGTCCTTTCTTATCAATTCTTTTATATAACTATTAAAAGATTGATCCAATTTATTTATATGATCAATAATATCTTTATCAGTATTTTTATTAAATTGTAAGCCTTTTGTAATTGCTTTATTTTGATTGTATTCTTTTTTATATGCTTTCTTTTTAGCTTCAGCTTTCTCTTTTTTGATTTTTTCAGCTTTCTCTAAAATTTCTTTTTCTTCTTGTTCTGTCATTCTTCTTATATCCTTATTATATTATAG
>CAKURN010000194.1 GCA_934675695.1 uncultured Candidatus Melainabacteria bacterium
GCGCAATACTGATTTCTACCGGAATTTTTGTATCGTTTTTGTAGTTGATTATGTTGTAATTTCTCAAAAATACACTTTGTTTTTTTTCAAATTCACTTTTTGAAAAACGCTTTTTTTCGCAAAATGCTAAATCAAAAAGATTTGTCAAAACAAGCGTTTCTACGTTTTGTCCAAACAAGTTAGAGCCTGCTTGGTTTATGCTTGTGATTGTAAAATCTTCATTCAAAAGTGCAATTCCATCTGCACAGCCTGAAATAACCGCTGAAAGTTTTAAGTTGCTTTTTGACAATTCTTCTGTTCTTTGCTGAACTTTGTTTTCAAGATTTTTTGAATAGTTTTCTAATTTTTTGTTTGCTTCTTCTAATTCTAGAATTTTTTGATTTAATTCTTTTTTAAGCCTTGTTTGGGTGAGAGCGTTTCTTATGCTGATAATCAAATTTGTATTATCCCAAGGTTTTTCTATGTATTTAAAGATGCCTATTTCATTAATTGCTCTTATTGCGTTTTCTTTGTCTGCATAACCTGTTAAAAGAATCGTTGAGATGTTTTTTTGTATTTTTTTTGCTTCTGTTAAAAAATCAATCCCGTTCATTTCTGGCATGATAAAATCACTGATAATTAAATCAGTTTCCTCTTTTTTTAAGAAGTTTAAAGCTTCTTTTGGATTGTTGAAAGCACAAACGTTAGAAAAGCCCTCTAATCCTAATAACATTGAAAGAGTTTTTGTAACCATTGATTCGTCATCAACAATAAGTATTTTTGCCAGTCTTTCCATATACTAAAAAGATAGTTTATTTTTTCAAATAATACAAATTATTAACAAAAATACAAAAAACTTAAAAAAACTAGCAAAAAAAATTGTTGTTTGGTTTTATTATGATAGTGTGATAATAGAGAATCAAATTTTTACTTGATTTAGTGCGGGAAGATGAAACTAACAACAAATAACATTAATAGAGCTTATATCAACAAAAGACAACAAACCGGAGTCTTAAAAGATAAGCTCCCTCAAAATGCAAACAATACTTTAAACAATTCAAGATTGACCTTTGGGGCGAAATTGCCCGATGTAACTACGGTTATTGGTAAAACCAAAGACTTTTTTGTAGGTTCAAACAAAATACTAAATGACAGTCAATTAGACAAAATAAAAAATGCATTAGGCAATGACACAAAAATTTCTAATGCTTTAGATACTTTAGCAAATCATACAGAAAAAGGTAATTCATACAAACAAATGGGATTTATCGATGATTTTGTATCAACGATAAAATATCCTTTTAAAGATATGTGGCTCGATATTGCAAGCTCAATTGTAAAAAATCCAAAAAAAGGTGGCATTATTGACAAACACATACAAAATGTAAACAACCAAAAAATTAACCAAAAAGTTCTTGATATTGTTTCTCAATTTGATACAAAAAATGAAGACGATTTCGTTAATGTGGTTGCAAGAAATTTAGCAAAAGGTAGCTCAAATTACAAAAGTCGTGACGAAAGAACTCTAAACAGAATGCTAACGTCAACGGTTTCTGCTATTTATTCTGCAAATGACTTTTATAATATTTCCATGCTTCAGAAAGATGACAAAAATGAGGCATCGAAAGCTCAAAAATCTCGTTTTAAACAAGAAATGTCAAGAATGGCTCTATCTGCCGGCTTGACATTTATTACAATGGGTGCATTAAACAAACACATCAAAAACAATATGTTTTTATCCGCTGTATCTATTGCAGCTAGCGCATTAATATCGGAAGTAGGTTCAAGATTAATAAACAAAACTCCAATCAGACCTTTAACTCCTGAAAAAGCAAAAGAATACGCACAAAAGAAAAGCAAAAACAAAAAACCCGAACAAAATACTGTACAAAACACTGTACAAAAGCAAACAACGCCATTCAAAGGTTCAATAAACAACGCTGTTTTGTTTAAAGATTTTGCACAAAAAGATGGTAGTTTTGCAAGTTTGAATGTTTTAAAAAAATTGAATAAAGATATTGAATCAACTTCTGCTACTGAAAATACTTCAACTCCAAAATCTAAAAACAAGCTAAAATCAATATTCAAAATGGTAGGTTTTGCTGCTTTTGTTGCAGGTTCAATGCATCTTATGGGAAAAACAAAAGTTGGTAGCAAAGTTGCTTCTTCTTTTAAAGGTATAGAAGATTTTATATGCAAAAAAACAAAATTAGTTAATGGCGAAGAATTAACAAACTTCAAAAATTACGTAAGCAGTATTGATTCTGAAGAATTGCAACCTGTAATCGACAGATACAAAAGTTTGCTTGATGGCAAAAACGAAATAAAAATTGAATCTGATAGATTCTTGGTTTCAGGTTTGTATAATGGTTTTACTAAGGTATTTAAAACACTATATAGCTTACTTTCTGCTCCTGCAAAAGGTTTGGTTTGGGGTTATAAAAAAATAACAAAAGCTCCTAACGTAAGCAAAACTGCAGCAAAAAATGACAACAAAGCAATAGTAGAATTATACAAGCTATACGACAAAAACAAAGACAAAATAGATGGAAAAACTGAAATAGTTGAACAGCTTAAAAACAGAACAAAAAACTTTGAACCAAAAATTGAAACAGGTGATTTGGCAAACTTCTCAAGAACGCTTGTTACTGCAATTTCTACATACTTCTTTGTAAATGACTATAGAAACAAAGTTCTAATTGAATCAAACGGACAAGATACGGAAGGTGCAGCAGCGGAAGTAAAACAAAGACTAGGTCATAAAATAGCTAACTTTATCATCAATGGTACGATTATGAACGTTGGAAACTCATTATTCAAGACACAATTGAATAGCAGTTTGCTTGGTGCCGGTGCAATTGCAATAGCTGAAGAAACTACAAATGAAGCATTAGTTAGAAAATCAACTTGTCAGCCAATTCGCAAAAAACAATCAAAAGAAGAAATAATCGAATTTGAACAAGAACAACTAAATAAAAAAGGTCTAATGGGTGCTTGGAGTAGAGTATTTAGAAAACTTACAGGCAAAAAGACTTTAACAGAAAAAGCAGGTGTTAATAAAACAGAAACTGTCGAAAACAAAGAAAAAGAAAAAATAAAATAAGTTTTTTTGTGTTAGAATTTAATTACGGTATTAAAAAGAGAGTGAAAATATGACAATGACAGTTTGCAATTTAGAAAACATGCTAAAAAAGAGTGTTGAAGAAAACACTCCCAATGAAATAAAACAAGACAAAATTTTCGATTATGAAGATAAAAATGCTTTTACTTTTACATTGACAAAAGAAC
>CAKURN010000195.1 GCA_934675695.1 uncultured Candidatus Melainabacteria bacterium
TTATCCCTGTTGCAATTAATTCTAAACCCAATGAAAATATAATGAAATTTAAAAAAGCTCATAATACTCTTTATCAAGTTATTTCAGAATTAGTTAATTCTGATAAATATTATCTGAATGGAGATTTAGGGGTAAAAGCTGATGGAAGTGATGTTGGGGTTACATATTTCTGTAGAAGCTTTGCTAGTGTTGTTGCAACAAAAAAGACAAACTGTATAAAAGTTGGGGACAATTTTGACTACAGTTATTGGGCTGTAGAATGGCCTGAAATATATATGGATAATAGTTGCTTATTAGCCACACAAAAGAACAATTTTGAAGAAATTGTAACAACAGATGATGTTACATATTATGAAACAAACAGTTTTATTCACTTTAAAACTAAAGGTACACCTTATGATATCGAAAAAGAAGATGGCACCATAGAATCCGTAATGGATATTGATAGATATCTTTTTTACGAAAATCTTAATGATGGCATAAATAGAGTCTATAAAATCTTTTGTATTGATATAGACGGAATAAACAAAGGCGAAGCCCCTTTTGGCTACGGTATTAGGGTTGATGGAAAGATTTTTGTAGGTCCGAGAGCAAAAGACTGGCTTGAAAAATCAATTCAAGGATAAATTTTCTTCTTATTTTTTCTCATAATATAAGTGTATACTGTAAAATGCATTTAGTTGTATAATATGTAAGTTAAGCTTTTTTATCAAAAAAATTAGGAGTTTTTATTTATTTTATGAAGATTTTTTTTAAAGATTTGTGTAAAAATATTTTTGAAAAAGAAGATATTTTGCAATCTTCAAAACCTTTTGCAATTTGTGTGTTTTTCATTGTTGCACTAATCATAACGTCACTTTTGTCTATGAGATATTATCTATATCAAGACATAATCGTAAACGGGATTGCTCAAAAGCCAATTATTGCAAAAACAAATTTTGAAGTCATAGACAAACAAAGAACAGAACTAATAAAAAGAGAAGTAGCCTCAAAAATTCGTCCTATCGTGACTCCAATTGAAGGTGACTACATAAAATCTGACTTAAATAAAGCAATAGATGAAATAGAAAAAATAAAAAAAGAAAAAACAACCTACCAAACAAAACAACAAGAACTGTATGATTTGTTGGAAATAAGCGATACAGAACGTGAAAACAAAGCTGTTGCATATATTTTATCTTCTAGCGAAAGCAGTTTGAATGCTGCTTTTACAAATACAAAATTTGTTTTAAACGAGTTGATTAATATTGGTGTTTTTGATACTGATGTTAATAATTTTGTCAACAACAATTTTATAGAAAACGCTCTAGGCTATCATGCCAAAAAATCACAATATCCCTTAATCATAGGGTTAATCGAACATTGTATAATACCAAATTTGATTATTGATGAATATGCAACAGAAATAGCAAGAAAAAATGCAAAAAATGCCGTAAAACCTTATGTAGTGTCGTTTAAAGCAGGAGATAGCATTTTACAAAGCGGAGAAAAAGTAACCACTCTTAAAAAAGATGCTCTAAAAGCCTCCGGAATAAATGCATTTGAAATAAACAAAGTCGGCGTTTTGGGGATTTTTCTTCTTACTTGTTTAACTATGTTTAGCCTTGTTTTGTATATAAAAAAATACGAAAAAAAATACTACACTCCGCAATATATGGCGTATTTGGCGATTTCTTCAATTGTTTTAATTTATATTTGTATAATTATTTCAAATTCTTATTATATTTCTAATTATTTAATGCCTTTTGTCATCTATACAACGATTTTGACTATATTTACAAACCCGATTTTGTCTTCTGTTGCTTCTATTTTGATGCTTGTTATTTTATCGGTTACGTTGTTTTTAGATTCACAATTGACGTATATTTTCACTTGTGCAATATTAAGCTGCGGTTATTTTGTTTCTAAAATTTCATATTCAAAAAGATTCGATATTATTTGGTGCGGTGCAAAAATAGGCGGCGTGATATTTATTGCAATGCTTTCTGTTTTGTTTTTTGAAATTCAATCTGATGCGTTTAATGCGTTTTTTGATTTCAAGAGCAGAACCCCGTTTTTAGGGCTTATTAATGGGATTATTTCTTCTATGATAGCTATGTTTTTAATCCCAATCATAGAAAAAATCGGTCACATTGTATCACCTTATACATTAATTGAGCTTGCTGATCAAAACCAAGAACTGTTGTCAAAAATGAGAAATGCAGCCCCCGGGACTTTTCACCATTCTTTGATGGTTGCAAATTTATGTGAAGCAGCGGCAGAAGCTATAGGAGCGAACGCAATCCTTGCTCGCACAGGGGCTTTGTACCACGATATAGGAAAAATCCAAAGGGCATTTTTCTTTATTGAAAACCAATCATATTTTGGGGTAGAAAACCCTCATACAACCCTAACTCCACGTCAATCAAAGCTCGTTATTACATCTCATACGAAAGATGGCGTTGATATCGCAAGAAAACACCATCTTCCACAGGTGATTATTGATTTCATTCAACAACACCATGGAGAAACTTTAGCAGGCTATTTCTACAATAAAGCAGTAGAACAAGAAGGGCTTGAAAACGTTACAGAAGAACAATTCCGCTACCCCGGACCAAAACCAAAAACAAAAGAAATAGCAATCTTGATGTTGGCAGATGCTCTAGAATCTGCTGTCCGCTCAAACAAAAACGCAACTCAAGACGAAATAGAAGCAACCGTAAACAAAATATTTACAGAAAGATTGAACGACGGGCAATTGTCCGATAGTCCTTTGACTTTGAAAGATATTAAAATCATAGCGATGACATTCAACAAAGTCCTTCGTGGTATGCAACATGAAAGAATAAAATACCAAGAAAAAACAATAAAAGAGCTTGATTCAAATAAAATTACAATACAAAACACGCAAGATGATGAATTTGAGAAAAAAATTCAACAACTTCAACAAAAATCAAGAAAGAAAGAAGACCATGAAGAATAGTTTTTTTGTTTCAAAAATCGACGATATTAATTTAAGAAAATACAAAATAAATTTAAAAGACTACAAACAAGACGTAAAAAAAATTCTAGAGCTTTTGTTTTCGTATAAAGAAATTAAAACAAGCAAGATTTTTAGTCCCGATATTTCAAAAATAAGATTTTATATTTCGTTTTGTAACGACGAAACTA
>CAKURN010000196.1 GCA_934675695.1 uncultured Candidatus Melainabacteria bacterium
GTATCATTCTCAACCAATCACAACGATTGATTAATCTTGTTGAAAATGTTCTTAATGTTGCAAAAATTGATTCTAATTCAGAAAAAATTGTTTTAACAAAAATAAACGTCAACCAAATCCTAAAAAACTGCATAAATCTGGTTTCTATCTCTCATAAAGATTTTGTTTTTGATTTTCAACAATCGAAAAATGAGTTGTTTTCTTTGGCTGATAGCGACAAAACTCAGCAAATTCTTCTTAATATTTTAGATAATGCAGTAAAATACTCCCAAAATTCTAACCGTATAGAAATAAAAACCTATGACAAAAACGACTATAATGTTTTTGCAATAAAAAATTTCGGCACAACAATAAACGAAAAAGACAAAGAAAAAATATTTGAAAAATTCTACCGAATAGATTCTTATCTCACTGCAACAAAACAAGGTAGCGGATTAGGACTCTACATTGCACAAAATTTGGCAAAAAAAATGAATGGTTTTATTGATGTAAATTCAAAAGATGATTTTGTCGAATTTTCACTTTATCTTCCAACTTTTGAAATAGAAAAAATAACCAAAAAAATAATCTCTTAAACTCAATAAGGAAAAAAATCTTGTATAAAACAAAAGTACTGATAATAAGCAAAAGAAAAGAGCTTTCAATTAAATACAAAAAACTAATCGAAAGCCTCAATCAAGATGTTGTTTATACAAATGATTTGTCTGAGTCTTTGTCTATAATTCAAAACGAAAAAATAGAATTTATCATAATTTCTGACACAATAAAAGAAAAACTAAGCGATTTTATCAGAAAAATCAGGATTTTAACCTACAACTATCACCCTATTATTATTGCTGTTTCAAAATCTTCTGAACTGGAAGACAAACTAAAAGCACTAGATTCCGGTGCAGATGATTTTTTGGGAGAAGAAATTTCAAAACAAGAATTTCAAATGCGTTTTAAGGCACATTTGAGAAGATATATAGAAAGCTCACTAAATTCTGTCACTCATTTATTAAACAAAGACGTCACAATAAAACAGCTCGAAAGAAGTTTAAAAACAAACGAAGACCTTTCGTATATTTTAATAAGAATAAAAAACATAGAACAATACAGATTGAACTATGGCGAAATTGCGTTTGAAAAAGTTCTCCAAACTCTAGGAGCAATAATAAAATCAACTCTTTCCAATAATGATTTTGTAGGACATGTTTTTGATAATGAACTTATTTTGATTACAAATTCATTTAACACAGAAAAACTCTGTGCTTTTTTGGTTTTTGCTTTTGACAATATTTTAAACAAATTCTACTCAACAGACGAGTTTAATGACAATTTCATTATTCAATCCAATGATTCTATCCAAGAAGAATAAAATTCTTTGATGAAATTGAACATAACTGCAATTGAAAAAAACAAAAACGAAAAAGATTTCAGAAACATAATAAATTCACTTAACGAATTAATGAAACTATGCGAAAAATCTGAAAAATCAACCTATGTAGTAGATAGAGCAAAATTGCAAGGCGAAACATCAAAAATCGAAATAAAAAACAAAGTTTTGATTTTGGAATTTGATGAGAGCTTGGGGTATTTGTTGAAAAATGTTTGCGAACTCAACAATTTAGTTGCAAAAACAGCAAACAACTATACCGATTTTTTAAAGACATATGAAGATTTTAAACCTAATGTTGTCGTATTAGACTGGGGGAAAAACAACGAAACAAAAAGCCTTGAATTTGCCAAAAAAATCAAAAACGACAACATAAAATTAATCTTTTCTTCTTCATTTTTAAATAAAAAAGAAATCTTAAAAGCAGGTGCAGATTTGTATTTGCCAAAACCTTATGAAATTGATGACGTTTTAAACTGGATTAAAAAATTTTTGGAAGACTAATGAAAGAAATAAAAAGAAAATGTTTAGCCTGCAATAAATTGTTCGATAGAAAAGATTTAATAAAAATCACAAAACTTTCTAACGATACAATAAAAATCAACCCTTCTTCAAAAGAAATAGGAAGAAGCGTTTATGTGTGCAAAAATTCAGATTGTATAAAAAACTTTCTCAAAAAAAAGAGAATAAGAAACCTAAAATGCGAAAATCAAAATGAAATTTCAAAAACAGAAGAAAAATTGAAGCAATTTTTAAACTTCACAAGTTTTAAAGATATATAATTTTTAAAAAGGATTGTATATGCAAATTTCAAATAACAACGTCAATTTTACTTCTTGCTACAAAATTTCTACATTTGAAAACAAAAACGATAGCAATAAAGTTCTTGATGCAGAATGTGATTTGTATCCTGTTGCAACTAATACATCTGTATTATTCAAAAACGAAAACGGCAAATACGGTTTTGATTTGTATGCTACTTGTCCGGATGGATTTGATTCTAAACTCGAAAAAATATTGAATAACAAAGGAATAAATTTCAAAAAAAGAAGCCTAGATGATATAAGAAGCGTAAATGGCATAATTTCAAGAGTCGAATTAAGCGATATTCAAAAAAATGATGGCAGAAAACTTGTTTTTGTTAATACGGAAAAATTCGACCAAGCATTTAAAAACGATGGTATAGACTATTATATAGACAGAAACGAAAAAAATGGCTTTAGAAATATGGAAGAACACATAGATACAGGGCTTCCGATAACTGCTTCTCAAGTTTTTTTACGTGAAGAAAATGGAAAATTAGCAGCTACTTTTTATGATGGACGCCACAGATATTGCATAATGAGAAACCTTGGAGCAGACAGTGTACCTATTTCTTTAGATGAAGATTCCATCAAAATTGCACAAAAATATGGAATAATAGATAAAATTACAGAATAAAGATATAAATTTTTTATTAAAATACTAGCTTTTTTCAAGGGTTTTGTTGTAGAATAAAAACAATAAGACTAGTTAACGAGGGAGTGTAATATGGGTGAAAAAAGATTCAAACTAGAAGAATTAGCTCAACTGACAGATGGTATTTTAACAAAAGTTTTAAATGGCGGCAATGAAGCTATTATCACAAAGGTAGCTCCACCTATTTTAGCTGACGAAAACACACTTGCACTTGCAATGAACGAAAGCGAAATAGAAAATATTGCAACAACAAAAGACCATTGTGCTTTAGTTCCAATGGGTGTTAATA
>CAKURN010000197.1 GCA_934675695.1 uncultured Candidatus Melainabacteria bacterium
AAACATCATAAACATTGATTGTTTCATTGCTTCTGATTGAACAACGGGCATGGGACATTTCATCTACAGTCATCAAAAAACAAGGTTTGTTGTATTGTTCGACGATTTTTGACGCTACAATACCTATTATACCTACATGCCAGTCACTATTCAAAAGAATGATTGCAGGATTTTCCAATTCTTCTTTGTGTTTTTTTAGATATTCATTTATTTCTTCATAAGTTTCTTGACATTTTGATTGTCTGATTGCATTGAAATTGTCCAATTTTTCAATGATAATGTCGAGTTTTGACATATTATCCGTTGTCAAAAATTCAAACGACAATTCTGCATTAGAAAGCCTTCCGACTGCATTAATCCTAGGCACTAAAACAAAAGCTATATCTGTACTTGTTATGTTTCTATCTTTTATGTTGTTAGATAGAAGTTTGTATATTGCTTTTGGAATTTGTTTTGTATTTAACAAATCTAAAGCCAAAGTTACCATCGCACGATTTTCGCCCAAAATAGGAACAACATCGCCTATAGCACCGCAAGAAGCTATTATCAAAAGTTCGTTTTTTAATTCTTCATCATCGGTATCTTTTAACAATGCCATTGCAAGCTTGTATGCTACAACTGAACCGGAATTGTAGGTCATAGAAGTTATATCTTCGACTTTTGTTTCTTCTTTTATTGCACCTTTGACTTGGGGATTTATGATAGCATAAGCGTTTGGAAGTTCTCTATCTGTCGAGTGGTGGTCTGTAATTATTGTATCGATTTTAAACCCGTTTAACAAATTTACTTCACTAACATTTGAAACACCACAGTCGACTGTAATTACGAGTTTGAATTTTTCTTTTGTATAGAGTCGAATGAGTTTTTTTGTATTCAATCCATGCCCGTCATCTAATCTATCAGGGATAAATGTTATAACGTTTGCATTTAGTTTTTTTAAAGCTTTATATAATATAGAAGTAGAAGTCACTCCATCACAATCAAAATCGCCCCAAACAAGGATTTTTTCATTGTTTTGAATTGCACAATTTATTCTATTTACCGCTTTTTCCATATCAGAAAAAGCAAAAGGCGAAACAAAATCTTCTTTTTTTGGATTTAAGAATTTTTTTATTTCTTCTTCTTTTGTTAGTCCTCTTAACGCTAAAACCCTATTCAACAATTCGTTTTTGGCGTTAATTTTTTCTGTTTGCTCTTTTAAAATTATTTTTCTATATTGCATAGTTTTATTTTAACATGGAAGAAAACTTGATACACCATATAATGTATGCCTTTTGAGTGATTTTAATGATAAAATCAAGCATTATCAGTTTTTAAAGAAAGATACAAGAAAATGTTTAGTGTAGAAAATTTTAGTAGTGTTTGTTTTTATTTAGGGGTGGTTTCTTTAGTTATTTTATTGTTAAAAACATTTTTGCCATTCGACACAGATGCAGAAGTCGGTGGAGATTTTACGACACTTACAGAAACCGATAGTTCGTTCAATTTGTTTACTTTAGAAAGCATATTGTCGTTTTTTATGTGTTTTGGCTTTATGGGCTGGTGGGCGTATCATTATCAACATTTGTCTTTTAAAATTTGTATGATTGTTGCTTTAGTATCAGGGTTTGTTGGCATGGCATTTTTTGCGTTTTTGTTTGCCCAAATCAAAAAAATGGAATTCATACCCAAAAACGATTTAAAAGAATTAATCAACAAAAAAGGAAAAGCTTATACGAGATTTCTAGCAAATTCTAAAGGGCAAATTCAGATTGATTTTAATAGCAAATTAGCTACACTAGATGCAATAAATGCAAGCGAAGATGAGATAAATGCCTTTGAATTGATAGAAGTTGTAAAAGTTGAAGACAATATAATATACATTAAAAAAGCATAAGAAGGAGAAAGAAATGCCGATTTTTTTACTTTTGGCGGTAATTTTGTTTGTAGTATTATCGCTCGCTGCAAGCAGAATCAAAAGATGTCCATCCAACAAAATCATCGTTGTATACGGTAAATACACAGGTTCATCAGGTGTTCGCTGTGTCCATGGGGGAACTGTTATTGTTTGGCCTTTAATCCAAGATTTTGGAACATTGTCATTAGAACCTATGACAACAGATGTAGACCTTAGAGGTGCATTGTCAAAAGGAAACATCAGAATTGCCGTTCCTGCAACATTTACTTTTGGCGTTTCAACCAACCCAAGACTTCTTCAAAATGCAGCAGAAAGATTGTTGGGTTTAAATAAACAAGAAATCATCAACAAAGTTTCTGATATTATTTTAGGTCAATTACGTCTTGCAATCGCAACATTATCTATTGAAGAAATAAACCAAGATAGAGAAAAATTCTTAGAACAAATCAACGCAAACGTAAACCCTGAATTGAACAAGATTGGTCTAGAAATCATAAACGTAAACATAAAAGATATCACAGACGAATCAGGCTATATTGACGCAATAGGTAAAAAAGCAGCAGCAGAAGCAATTAACAAAGCAAAAATCGAAGTTGCTCAACAAGAAAAACTGGGTGCAATCGGTGAAGCAGAAGCAAACAAAGAAAAAGAAGTCCAAGTCGCAAACCAATCTGCACAAACCACAATCGGTCAAGTAAACGCAGATAAAGAAAAAAGAATAAAAACTGCAACCCTAGAAGCCCAAGCTGTAGAAGGCGAAAATATTTCTAAAGCAAATATTGCAGAATACAACGCAACACTCGCTGTAAAACAAGCAGAAGCCCTAAAAATGGGAGAAGTTGCAAAAGCAAACGCTGAGCGTGATATTTTAATTGCACAAAAAGAACAAGAAGAAGCAAGACTCAAAAAAGAAGAATTAGCTGAACAAGAAGTTGAAAAATTAAAAATACAAGTACAAGCAGACGCCGAAGCAGAACGTGCAAGAAGAATTGCAATCGGTGAAGCTGACGCTATCAAAGCAAAATATTTTGCAGAAGCAGAAGGGGTAAAAGCCGTATTAGAAGCAAAAGCAGCAGGTTATCAAAAACTCGTTTCAATCAGCAACAACAAACCTGAGCTTGCAACAAGCTTCTTAATGATAGAAAAAGTAGAAGATATCGTTGCTCGCCAAGTAGAAGCAATCAAAAACATCAAATTTGATAAAATCACTGT
>CAKURN010000198.1 GCA_934675695.1 uncultured Candidatus Melainabacteria bacterium
CATTTAAAAGGCGAATCAGGCTTTATGTCTATTATTGTATATTGTTTTAAATCTTCAAAACCTATAATAGGTGAAACGAAATCAAAAATGAATTCTTTTTCTATAGTAATTTCGCCAAATTTTTTTGTTTGTAGTGTTAGTGTTGTATTTTCCATTGTTTATATTCCATAGTTAGTGTTTTGCATTAATTGATTGAAAAACAACATTTGTGCTGCTTTAGAATTTGTATTTGATAGAATCGAAAACATATCAAAATCGTTGTTTTGATTTAATGCAATATTGTATCCTGTCGTATCTATATTATAAGGGTTAAGACCAGCTTTTTTAAGAGTATTGTATGCTGCAATTATTTCTTCCTGAGTTGGAATTAAAGAAGATTGTTTTTCACCTTGTTCTTGTTGTTTTCTTAGATATTCTTCTGCTTGTATTCTTCTTTCCATTCTGTCTTTTGTAATAGCATCTGCTGCAGCAGGGTGTATTTTTTGTCCTGATTTTATGAATTTTGTAATATCATCGTCTTCTTGTGCTTCATTGTTGTCTGAATTTTCATTCGATTTTCTAACAAGTTGATTTGTTGATTTTACATCTGTGCATTGTTGACTTGTTGGGTCATCTAAACACGCAAGAGCCTTTTGAGAGTAGTATCTTAATGACATATTTGAATTAAGAGTTATAACTCTATTGTAGAATTTTTCTGCATCTTCTTTTTTGCCTAAACGAGTATATGTTAAAGCCAAATAATAATTTGCATAAGTGTTTTCAGGTTCTTTTTTAACCAATTCTTCCAGCTTTAACATAGATTGAATATAGTTTCCGTTTCTGTAGTCAACGATAATAGGTTTTAAACTTTCGCTAACAACAGGAGCAGATGGCCTGATTACTTGGGTTTTTGCTGCAGCAAACGCAAAAGATGTTATATTAATTAAAAAAAGTGCTGCAAATGCGTATTTTAAATAACTTTTTTTCATTATAAGCCTCTATAATTGATTATATTACAACAATATAGTAAAATTATAGCTTAATTTTTTAGCATGTTAAACTGAAGCATGAATTTTCATACAAACAGAGTAATTTGGCTTTATAATGTATTTTTATTTTACAGGAACGTGTCCATTGCCTGTATAGTGGTCTATATCGGCTTTTTTCATATTACCTTTTGCAAGACCTTTAGCAACATTGTATCCTAAAACTGCTATTCCCACTAATGTAGAAACTATACCAACGGTTTTTGAGCCTTTTGCACCTTTTTCTACACCTGAAGCACAGTAGTTATAAAAGCCTTTTGGAAGATGTTTAACGTGACCTAAAAGCTCTCTGGGGCTGGAATTAAATACAGCCGGTATTACTTTTGTTGCTGTTGTAGAAATTATTTTGCCGACATTTTTGCCCATTGCAACAATTGTTGAGCCTATTTGACCTTTTCCTTCTTGTATGTTTTTACCGACAAATGCAACTGCAGCTGCTGCAATCGCTCCGTTTTTAATACCTTTTAAAGTACCTTTTGCTGTTTCTCTGGTTTTTGCTAATGATTTAAAATAATTTACAACCTTACCAAAAGCACTTGTAGCTTTTTCTTTTATACTTTTATTTTTAATAACATCGTCATTTGTTTTGACGTCTTCTTTTTTATCTTCTTTTGGTACAAAACTATCATTTTCTTGTTCTGGTGTTTTTGTAATTTGAATTTTAGGCACATCAAATTTTTCAAAAGTTCCTTTTTTAATGTTTGAATCAAAATTAATAGTTTGCATCATATTTACCACCTTTACAACATCATAAAAATCGTAAACTAAAAAAATTGCTATAATAATGGGCAATTTTCATTAATTTTACAAAAATTTACATTGCTCTTTTGTTTAATTATACAACTATATACTTTTTTAATGCAAGAGCTATTATTACAGTTAAAACGCCTACCAAAATTAGCCCTATTGTACTTGATGCTACTTGTTTGTATTTCTTTTTTTCAACGCAAGCACTTGTTCCAATCACATGAGAAGCTGAACCTAAAGCAAGTCCTATTGCTATATCGCTTTTAACTTTTAAAATTTTTAAGATTTTATGTCCGAATAATCCCCCAAAAAGTCCCGTTAAAACAACAACACAAGCGGTTAATTCACAATATCCCCCCAAATTTTTAGATATTTCAACTGCAATCGGCATAGTGGTTGATTTTGAGAGCATACTAAGAGCTACTTTGTGTTCTGCATTAAAAAACATTGAAATAAAATACGTTAATATCACCCCCATTATAGATGCGATTATTATTGCAGGATACGTTGCTCGTTTGTTTTTGATTAAGATATTACTGTTTTCATACATTGGATAAGCAAGAGCAATTGTTGCAGGTGCTATCATAAAAGATAGATATTTTGCTGATTCAAAGTATGTTGAATATTCTATTCTAAAAATTTTCAATACAATAATCAAAACAAAGCCGACGCTTACGATAATCGGGATTTTTTTTATAAATTTGTTATTTTTTAATTTATAGAAAAATAAATATACAATTAATGTAGAAGCAATTCCAAAAAATTCCATTATTTTACCTTCTGATGTTTTTTATTCTTTTTAATCTTACAAATTTGATAACATTTTCAACAAACAAACCAACTGATACAATAATCAAAGTTGTTGTTAAAACTATCGTAAAAACAATTGCATAAAAATTGTCTTTAATTAAGTCAAAATAAGAAACAAGTCCGACAAACAAAGGAATAAAAAACAATATCATGTATTTTAATAATATTTTGCAAAAATCTTTTACCCAAGATTCTTTTATTATTTTTGTTTTTAAAAGTACAAATAAAACAATCAAACCCAACACCGGTGCAGGAAAAGGTATGTTTAACAATTTTAAAATATAACTGCTAAAAAATTGGATTGAAAATATTATTATTCCGCCTAATATTAAGTGTAAAAATTTTGACATGGCTTCATTCTATCACAAAAGACAGTACTAAAATTTTTTATTTTTTTCTTATTAAGTTTTGTAACAAAACTCTTTAAAAAACTAAAATTTTCTCCAAAAAATCCGATTACAAAACTGTAAAGGTTGACAATAGTTTTAATTTCATTAAATAGGAAGAAAAGGGATAGTAA
>CAKURN010000199.1 GCA_934675695.1 uncultured Candidatus Melainabacteria bacterium
GTTGATTTTAAAAGCTTTTGCGATAATTACTTCTGTGCTTTTGATGAAAAAAGTTTAGAAAGTATTTTAGATGAATTTGTTAATCTAAAAGCTTCTGCATTATTAGAAATAAAAATAAAATGCGGAGCAAGGGATAATCTTTCTCGTCCAAAAGAATCCCCAAAACAAATAAAAGAACTTTTTATGGGAGCATTAAACAAATAAAATGGAAAAAAGATTTGTCTATAAAGGTGCAATAAAAGAACTAAAAAATCTAAAAGAACTAAAAAACAAAAGAGCTTTGGTTTTTACAGGGAAAAAATCTTTTGAAAAAATAAAACCGATTTTTGAAAAAAATTCTGATTTTGAAATATATTATTACAATGATTTTTCAACAAATCCAAAAATAGAAGAAATAGAAAAAGCAATCAATAAAATAAACTATGATTTTGACGTTGTTGTAGCACTTGGCGGCGGTTCTGTTATTGATTTTGGTAAAATTTTTAAATACAAGACTTCAACTTCAATTCCATTTGTTGCTATTCCAACAACAGCAGGAACAGGTTCAGAAGAAACGCAGTTCGCTGTTTATTACAAAAACAACATCAAACAGTCTTTGGATAATGAGGTGCTGCAACCTGAAATAAAAATCGTAGATACAGATTTTATAATCGAAAATCCTAAATTTCTAAAAATCTGTACAGGATTAGACGCTTTTTGTCAGGCGATTGAATCGTATTTTGCTTGTAAATCGACAGAAGTGAGTAGAAATTTTGCAAAAATTTCAATGGAATTGGCTAAAAAAAATTTCACTGATTATGTTCTTTTTCCAAACGAACAAAATGCCCTCAATATGGCACTTGCCTCAAATTATGCAGGGCGTGCGATTAATATTTCCAGAACAACTGCAGCTCATGCTATGTCTTATTCTATTACAACAAAATATTCTATTCCCCATGGGCTTGCTGTTGCAATAAATATCGGCAAATTGATTGATTTTAATGCAAAAGTTGATGAAGCTTCTCTAAATGATGAAAGAGGGGTGGAATTTGTTAAAAAAAGAATGGAAGAAATTTATTCAATTTTAGAAACCGACAACGCAGAAGAATATTTCAAAAATTTGTTTAATAAAATAGAATTAGAAATTCCAAAAGTAGATATTGATTATATCGATCCTGAAAGATTAAAAAACAACCCTAGAAACGGCATTTTGGAGGCATTTAAAAAGGTTTAAATTTTAAAAAATGTTTGCTTGATTTTAATACACTTTTAGATTAGTTTGTTTTAAAAAAGGATAACATTAATGAAAAAGCAAACAAAAGGTATATTATACGGAGTCATTGCATCTTCCAGTTATGGTACAAATCCATTATTTGCACTGCCTTTGTACCATATAGGAATGGATACTGCTTCTATTTTGTTTTATCGTTATGCGTTCGCTGTTTTGATTTATGGAATTTGGCTAAAATTGGTAAAAAAATCACCTTTAAAACTCAACAAAAATGAAATCATTCCTTTGTTTGTTCTTGGTATTTCGTTTTCGTTGTCGTCTTTGACTCTTTTTGAGGCGTTTAAATACATAGATGCAGGAATAGCATGTACGATTTTGTTTATATATCCTGTTCTTGTTGCTTTGATGATGAGTATATTTTTTAAAGAAAAATTAACCAAAACCGTTATAAGTTCTATTGTTTTGATTTCGATTGGGATAATTCTTTTGTGCAGAAATAGTACCGGCATGGATTTAAACATAAACGGCGTTATGATTGTTCTGTTTTCAGCCTTGCTTTATGCTACTTATATAGTTGGAGCAAAGAAAATGAAATCAATACAAAATATGAAAAACGAGAAAATGAGTTTTTATATAATGTTTTTTGGGCTTTTTGTTTATATTGTTAATTTGAAATTTTGCACACAATTGCAAATCCCAAGCAAACCTCATTTGTGGCTTTATACGTTGGGATTGGCGATTTTGCCCACAATTATTTCAATAGAAACAATTAATATTGCAATCAAACTCATCGGTTCTACAAAAACAGCTATCTTAGGGGCATTAGAGCCATTGACTGCAGTGTTTTTTGGGGTTGTTGTGTTTCATGAAGACTTGACATTCAGAATAGCAGTCGGAATTTTGTTTGTTCTGTTTGGCGTTATACAAATCGCCGTTAAGAAGAATGCATAATCAAAATTTTAATCAATATCCCATTTTGGTTTTGCAGCGTATTTGTCAGAATGACCTTTGTAAGATAAAGTAATGTTTTCTAAATATTTTTGAAAATCTTTATTGACGGTTGCAATTCTATTAATCATATCCCAATCTAGTGGTGTTTTTGGGGCTTTTATGATTATTTGACTTTCTGCAGGGTCTTCTTTATCTAATTGTATAAAACCAATATTGAAGCTTGAACACAACAGTTGCAATTCTTCTATTACATTATCTGCAATTTCTTCTGCAACCAAATAAGAATAATTCGCCCAAGAAGAATTTGAAACAGCTTGAAAAAATGATTCTCTCAAATTTTTCATTTCAATTCTGCCATCTTTGACTTCAAAAGAATACAGACAACTTCTTTCATCAGCATATTCCACCAAACATTCTCTTGCTTTGTCGTTAAAATTTGTTGTTAAATCTTCATACCCGACAACATCGGCGTATAACCATATATTACGACCTTTTAGGTCGTTTTTTGATTTTTTTTCATCAATTCTTAGAGTGTTGATGTTTTTAGATTTACAAAATTGGGCAAGTATCGGATAGAGTTCTTTTTCTCGTTGATTGTTTTTTCTTGTAATTTTTTCTTCTATGTTGTTTGAAATGTAATATTTTCTAGGCCTTCCTGCAGTCATCAGTACGCCTTTTTTTATAAATGCATCTTTATGTGCCCCAATTTCTGCACTCCATTGATGTATGCAATCTTCAGTTGTTTTTAATCTGCCTTTAGATTTTTTTATTTTTGTTTCGCAAGCAGAAGGAAATTTATTTGCTATATATTGTGCAATTTCGTTTGCTGTGAATGATTTGTCCAGATTTTTTTGTAGAAAATTAACTACTTCGTTAGTAAAATTGAAAGCCATTTAAAAAACTCCTTTTCTTTAAAATAGCATAGA
>CAKURN010000200.1 GCA_934675695.1 uncultured Candidatus Melainabacteria bacterium
CGTCAGGCGTCATAACACCAGAACCCACAGGAGGAAGTGTGTTTGCAGCATCTATGTAAGTTTTGTATTCGTAATTTAAACAACACAACAATCTGCCGCAAGCTCCTGTAATTTTCCCAGGAGTGATGGGTATTCCTTGGTCTTTTGCAAGTTTTGTGTTTACTTGTTCAAATTTTTTCAAAAATCTGCAACAACAGTAATCTTGTCCGCAGACGCCTTGACCTTGCAAGATAGAAGTTTCGTCACGAACGCCAATGTGCCTCAAATCTATTCTTACACGTTTAAATTCTTGGGTTAAGTCTTTTAAAAGCTCTCTAAAATCCACTCTTTCAGGAGCTGTATAGTAGAATGTGATTTTTTTGCGGTCAAAAGTGTATCTTGCTTGTGTAAATTTCATAACAAGTTTTCTTTTGTTTGCCAAATCACGACAACGATAAAAAGCCTTAACTTCCAGTTTCTTTTGTTCTTCGTATGTTTCCATATCTTCTTTTGTCATTATTCTGACAATAGAATAGGCTTCTACTTGTCGTTTTTCCCACAAGTGTTGAATTTCACTATTAACCAAAAAAACTCTAAAAACTTCTTCCCCTTTGTCTGTTTTTACAAGAACATACTGTCCTTGTTTCAAGTTCGCATTTTCTGCAACTTTTAAAGGGTGAAATTGATTTTTGATTACTCGTATTGCAAATTTCATATATAAAATTATAACCTAAAAGACCTGAATTTTACAACAAAATAAAAATGATATAACCTACATAAAATAAAATGCAACTAAAAAGAGATATAGGGGTGATTTTTTTTGTAAAAAATACAGAAAACAAAACAAATACCGAACACAAAACCACTAAAAGAGAATTTATCAAAATGGTTTTGTCTAAAATCCAAGGCGTAAACAAAATGCCGATTGACATTGGAACAACTGATTGAAAAACGACAGCCCCTAGGACGTTTGCGATTGCAAGAGTGTCTTTTTTGTTTTTTGTCCAAATGATACTGTTGATACATTCAGGCAATTCTGTTGCAAAAGGAGTGATAATAAGGCTCAACAACAAAGGACTGAAGTTTAATAATTGAGAGATAGATATTATTTCTTTTACAAAATAATGCGTTGATAAAATCAATCCAAAAAGCGAAATTGTTGTTTGTAAAATAATCAAAAAGGAATTAACATTAGAAGTTTTTGATAATTTTGCAAAAATTAAATCTTCTGTTTCTTGTTCAGAAAAATTTTCTTTTGATTTTTTGATTGTTCTTTTTATAAAAATAATATAAAAAGTAACCAAAAATATTGAAATCAAAATCTTGATTGAATAATTATGAACGAAAGTCGTCAAAATCCCAACTATATAAGCAATTAAAAAGTATTTGTAGTATCTTAAAAATTCTTTTTTGTTAATTTCAAGTTCTTGTTTTTTATACAATAATGAACAAAACCCAATCAAAGAAATAGCGAGGCAAGATAGCATAAATGGCGAACCTATTATTCCGCCGAGTGCAATATCAGAGCCTGTTGTTTTGTTTGAAAAAATCGAGCCAACAATCGCAACAATAGGGACAATAGTTTCAGGTAATGTTGTTCCAATAACGGCAAGAATGCTTCCTGTTGCTGAATTTCCCAATTTTAATTTTGAGCCTAAAATTTCAATAGCATTTGTAAATAATAAACAAGTAAAAATTATTCCAACTAAAAAAACTAAAATTAAAATTCCATGGATTAAAAAAAGCATTTATTTTTCCTTAAATTTTTGTTATCCTATTTACAAATGGAAAGAGAAATTTTAAATTTAATAGAAAACTCCTCTAATGCCTTAATCATAACACACATCAATCCTGATGGCGATACTTTGGGCAGTGCGTGTGCATTTAAAGGGTTTTTGAACAATATAGGAAAAAAATCAGACATCTTGATACAAATTCAAGACAACTTTAATTTCCCAAATACGTATTCTTTTTTGCCTTTTATTAATTCTTCAAAGAATTTTTCAAACATAAAAGACGAGTACGATTTGGTTGTGGCAGTTGACATAGCTTCTATCGATAGAATGATAGATGAAGCTAGAAAAATTTTTGAAAATTGCAAAAATACAATTTTAATTGACCACCACAAAACAAACAAAGGTTTTGCAAAACTAAATTTAATTCGTGGCGGAATATCTTCTACAGGAGAAGTTCTCTATGATTTTTTCAAAACTTTAGATATAGAAATAACGCCTGATATAGCAACAGGATTGTATTGTGCGATATTAACAGATACAGGCTGTTTTAAATACGAAAGCACTACATTTCACACATTTGAAATTGCGTCGAAGCTTTCTCAAACAGGCATAAATACTTCTGAAATTGCAGATTTGTGCTATACAAATAAACCGAAAAACCTGATTCTTTTTCAGAATTATTTAGTTTCAAATGCAAAATTTTGTTTCAACAACAAAGTCGCATACACAACAATAAGCAAAGAAACGATAGAAAAATTTTCTGCAAAAGATGAATATACAGAAGGTATAGTAGAAACCCTAAGGTCAATAGCAGGAGTCGAAATAGCACTCGTTCTAAAAGAAAGCGACAATGGAGTAAAAGTTTCAATCAGAACAAAAGAAAAAGATGCAACAAAAATTGCATCAAAATTCAACGGCGGCGGGCATAAAAGAGCTGCAGGCTGCACTATTAAAGAAAAATTACCAAAAGCACTAGAACTTCTTTTAAACGAAACAAAACAACTAATATGATAATCAAAAAAATATACTATATTTTAAAAGACTACATAACAGACTTGATACATAGCATAATCAGAGATGATTATGCAGATGCAGCAGGCGAAATGGCATACATGACAGCATTAGGGATATTTCCTTTTATGTTGTTTTTGATGGCTGTTTTTGGGTGGCTTGGGAAAACTTTTTTTGTAGACAAAAATATAGCAGGGCTTTCTGCAATAGCACCATTAGAAGTAATTGATATGATAAAAGTCGTACTGAATGAAGTTGTTCTATTTAAAAGTGGAACAACAATGGCTTTTGTCGGGTTTTTTGTTACTTTGTTTTTGACATCAAATGCAATTGCAGTAATAATAAA
>CAKURN010000201.1 GCA_934675695.1 uncultured Candidatus Melainabacteria bacterium
GTCTAGTGCAACTGTGATATCTTCTCTAGATTCTTCTGCAGCTTTTTCACCAACTGATGGGTTTCCGCCTGCACCAAGACCATTAGTTAATTTTGAACCAAGTTGAACTTTTCTGGGAGCACTAGACAAATCCAAAACTTGTGCATCAGTATTCATTGCCCAAAATTCAACACCGCTCAGACCCGAAGCAATCATACGATTGATAGCATTGCCGCCACCACCGCCGACACCAACTACTTTAATATTTGCATTTGTAGAAAATCCGGGGTACTCGCTCGGTCTTCTGTCATAGTTGTCTAATTTGAACTTATCCACTTATTGTCCCTCATATTTTTCTTTTTAATTAATTTAACTATATTTTAAAAATAATTCCATGTAAAGCAATTCTACTATCAGTATCGCTCAAATTTTACATAAATTCAAATTTGTATCTAATTATTTACAAAACACCAAAATCAAATTTTAGCAACAAAAAAATTTCAGTCGTTTTATAGGGACATCTAAATTTTAAAAAAGGAAAAATATGATAAAAATAACATCACTTTCGTTTCAAGCAAACATATCAAAACTAAATAATTCCAAAAAACCCAAAAACCAAACTGTAAAAAGCTTTGACGCTCCTATTGATACTCTTACTTTAACCAAAAAAGCCAAAATAAAAAACGCTTCAAATAAAGAAAATATAGCCCAAATGGTTCAAGAAACTGCACAAAAAATTCAACTTGGAGCTAAAGATATCTTAAACACAGTTGAAGAAGCACAAGTTTCATACGGAAAAATCAAATTTTTTACTTATACTCAAGAAACAATTTATGAAGCTTTAAATAGTCTTTATGGAACTAAACCCTTAAAAGACGGCACAAGAGTCATTGAAAAACTGGCTGACGACAAAAAAACCGTCATCAGTCGAGCTACTTTAGAAAACGATGTTTTAACCATTGACAATTTTGCCGAAAAAACCAGAATAATAGCTTCTGATGGAGAATTAGAAGAATTTTACAAGGGCGTTGAATTTTCTAATAAAGGTATTAAAAAAGCGAACGAGTGTTTTGGATTTGCAAATAGTAGATTTACTTACTACAAAAATGCTGAATTTAGTGACGATATGCAACATGAACCGATAAAAGCACAAGAAGGTTTTTGTACATATAAAGAAATTTTTTTAGAATATAAAAAAGGTATAGATAATACTTCTACTAGAAAAGCAAAAGAAAATTTCCGCTTTACTTATGGAAAATTGGTCGAATGGGCAAAAGACTTTGAAACCGGTGCAAATGATTGTTTTTTATCGGCAAAGAAAAAAGTAGACTTTGATGAAAATGGAAAAATTTCATCTTGGCTAAAAAACTACAAACTAGATTATGGGTTTGACACAATAGCTAAAAAAGCAATAAGTATCAAAGATGGAAAAGTAATCGTTGAAAAATAAAATCACTCATCTTGTTTGTTTTTGATTGAACCAAAACACACAACAACAAAAAAAATAAGAAAAATTCCAAGCCAAATATAGCATACAAAACTTTCTGCATAGCTACTGATTTCAAAACCTGATGAAGGGTTTTTTAGGTAGTTGTAAAATTCTAATTGCTTTCTTACGAAATGTTCTTCTATTCTACTTTCAGACTTTGAAGTGTCAAAATACATTATAAAAGGATTTTTACTGTCAAAAAAAGCATAAATATTATAGCTTCCGCCATGTTTTGATGGAATATAGTAGGTTTTGCTTGTGAGAGTAGAATTTTTGGACAATTTTATTTCTTTTTTGTCTTTAAAAGTATCTATAAATTCTCTTTTTACTGTACAAGAATAACTTGAATCGCAGACCATTGTTTCTTTCGTAGGGTGAAAATAAATTAAAAATAACAAAATAAAGAAAATTATACTAAATTTGTTTTTTGAAATAAAATCAAAACTTTTTGTTGTTTTGTCAGTTTCATTTAAGAGTTTTGTCATTTTCTCAAGACCTCTTGCTTCAACATTTTTGGGGTCTATTTTTAATATTTCGTTTATAATTTCTGAGCATTCATTGTATTTTGAATCATAAAAATACGCCATTGCTTTGATATTTAGTATTTCAGTGTCATTTGGGTATTTTTTTATTAATTCATTACAAAAAGAAATAGATAAATCGTGTTGCTCGTTACGCAACAAAACTTCTGCTTTCATTTTTAAAGCGTTTAAATCATCGGGGTTTGTTTTTAAAAAATCTTCTATTTTTTCTAATGCAGAAGAAAAATTCTCTTTTTCTAAATCATCATTTACTAATTCAAAAATTCTATAATCCATATTGTGATTATAATTTTTTTTGAATTAAATTAAATCATCTATTTTGCCTGATTTTACAAATCTTCGCTTGTTAAATCATCACAACCTATATCTTGAATTAATTCTAAATACGAATAAAAGTGTCTGTGCATAGTTGTCATATATTGGCTCAAAATCTCTTGGTGTCCGTTTTCATTGATAACTAAATCAGTATAAGAATTTTTGCCTTTTATGTAACCTTGTGTTGTGAGTTTTACGATTTTTATAGAATCATCGAGGATTTTTTTGGAGTGTTCCATATTTTCTGCAGAATACTTAAACACGTTGTAGTCTTTTTTTAATTCGTATTTCAATTGGTATTCATAGGCTTTTCTATTTACTTTATCTCTTTCAAGAAAAATTTTCGCTTTTGCAATATCAGAAGCATAATTGTACAATACAGGCAAATCAATGCCAAAGCCGACAAAAGCACCACCAAAATCATTTGGCGAATTTCTATGAGCTTGCCAAGCATAACCCCCTGCAACAGTGACATCGGGGACTCTGTTTCTTTTTTCCAATGTAACAGCATCTTGTGCTTCTATGATTTTTTGGTCTGAAATTTTTATAATGTAGCTATTTTTTAGTGCAATTTTTTCTAAAGTCGCATATTCAGGCAATTTTACTTCTAAAAAATCCCATCTGCCCAAAAGAGTCGATTCTTTTGTATCATACATTTTTGAATCATCGCCTGTGTTTAGGATTTTGTTTAATTCAAACTGTTTTGCAATCAGGGTTGATTTTGCTCTATTTACAACGATTAAC
>CAKURN010000202.1 GCA_934675695.1 uncultured Candidatus Melainabacteria bacterium
CACAAAACGTTATCAAAACCAAACTGAAATAAAAATTCTTCCCCAAAACAGTGATTATTCTTTGGGTAGCGTCGTTGCAGCAGATATTTTTAATTTAATTTCTTTAAAATTAAAAAACCCGATAGGACAAATAAAATAATGCCAAAATACGCACAAGTCCTGGTTGATATAGGAAAACTAGGCTCAAAAACATTCAGCTATTTGATTCCTCAAAATTTAAAAGACGAAATAAAAATAGGCTGTTGTGTTTTAGTACCTTTTGGCAGAAGAAAAGAAGGCTTGAAAGCTTATGTGGTCGGGTTTGGCGATTATTTAGAAGAAGGAATAAAAGCAAAAGAAATAACGGAAATCATCGAAAAGACACCGCTTTTTACTCTTGAATATTTAAAATTGTTAGAATGGGTTGCAAACTATTACTTTTGCGATGTCCAAACAGTGCTTAATACCGCTTTGCCGCAAAAATTCTTTGAAAAAAATGTAAAAAATTACAGAAAACCAAAAATAGAAAACAAAATAAAAGAAATCAAAAAAATCGAAAAAGAGCATTTTCTATCCCCCGCTCAAGAAAAAGTATACAAAGAAATCAACCACGTAAATGCTAAAACTTCTCTTTTGTACGGAATAACAGGCTCGGGCAAAACTGAAATTTATTTTAAATTGATAGAAGATACAATAAAAAAAGGTAAAAATGTCATCTTTTTAGCTCCGGAAATCGCTCTTGTCACACAACTCACTATTAGAACAATAGAACATTTCGGCTCAGACTGTGTTGCAATTTGGCACAGTTCCGTAACAGAAGCTGAAAAATACGAAACTTGGAAAAAATTAAGAAACAACGAAATAAAAATACTATTTGGAGCAAGAAGTGCAATTTTTGCTCCGGTGCAGAATTTGGGGTTAGTAATTATAGATGAAGAACACGATTCCAGCTACAAGCAAACAATGCCAAATCCTCGTTATAACGCAAAAGATGTTGCAAAAAAACTATGCGAATTATACGATGCAAAGCTGATTTTGGGTTCTGCAACGCCATCGATTGAAAGCTATTATGAAGCTATAAACACAAATTCGCTTTTTAAACTAAAAGAACGCTACAACAATTCTTTATTACCAAAAGTTTTGGTTATAGACATGAAAGAAGAAAGACAAGAAAGAAACTACACTCTTTTTTCAAGAACCTTAAAAGAACAGGTTAAACAAACAATAGAAAATGAAAACCAAGTTATATTTTTGATTAATCGCAGAGGTTTTTCAAGCTATACACAATGTATGGAATGCGGAACAATAATCGAATGTCCAAAATGTGCTATACCATTGATTTATCATTCTTCTACAGATTCGTATAAATGTCATTACTGCAACTATGAAATAAAAACACCTAAATGCAAAAAATGCGGAAGCGAAAATTTTGAACATTTTGGCATAGGTTCACAAAAAGTAGAAACAGTAGCAAAGGCTCATTTTCCTGATTACAGAATAGAAAGGCTCGATTCTGACAGTTTGTCCAAAAAAAACGAACATTTAGAGATTTTGAAACGTTTCCAAAACAAAGAAATCGACATTTTGATTGGCACACAAATGATAGCAAAAGGCCTGGACAACAAAAACGTAACCCTTGTTGGCGTGATTAATGCAGATTTAAGCTTCAATTTGCCGGATTATAGAAGCTCTGAAAGAGGCTTTTCTATTTTGACACAAGTCGCAGGAAGATCAGGCAGGGGCGAAAAAGAAGGAAAAGTAATTTTTCAAACTTACAATAGAGAAAATATATATTTAAACAATGCAAAAGAGCAAAATTATGAAGAATTTTATGAAAACGAAATTCAAATGAGAGAAATGCTGGATTACCCTCCGTATTCTAAAATGATAAGAGTGGTTTTGTCTTCAAAAAACGAATTTCGAGCAGAAAAATCAGCTCTCGAGATTGAACTTCATTTGTCAAATTATATAAAAAAACTTTCTCTAGATGAAAGACTCATTGTACTAGGTCCTTGTCCTTGTGTAATTAGCAAAATCAAAGAAGAATACAGATTTAATATTTTAATAAAAAACAAACTCGATGAAAACGGACACAAGATAATTCTTCGTTTTTTAAAAACAATAAAACTTCCGGACGACATAAAAATGGTGGTTGATATTGACCCTAGTGATATTTTATAAATAAAGGACAAAAATGAAAAAAGACAAAATAATACTCATTATCTGTTTAATACTAGGTTTTGTTTTTCTTTTGATGGATATAATTCCAATGTTTTTTAAAAAATAAAAAAATAAAAGGCGTCAAATTGACACCTTAATATATTAACTCTCTATTCTCCGTAATACAAAGAACAATCCACCAGAGCTTTTTGTTCTTGTATTGTTTAAATTTTATCGCTTTTATTTTTTGCACTTTCAGTATAAAAGCTGTTTTCTATTTACGCTTTTGTCCACATAGCATCTGTTGACAATTTTGAATTAACAAATTCTTGAGAAATGCTAGTGTTTGATGGTGTAAATATAAATACGTTTTCTCCGACTTTCTTTTGTCCGCCATCTAAAGCGTGAGTGCAACCGCACAAAAAGTCAACGATACGTTGAGATTGTTCTCTATCTAAGAGTTGAAGATTTAAAATTACTGTTTTCTTTTCTTTTAGAGCTTCTACAATAGAAATTGATTCGTTGTATGCTTTTGGTTCGATTACAACGATTTCATTTGCACCTACTTTTGGTTGAGGTAAAACTCTCAAGTTAGAACGGTTTTTTCTGATTGGGTTTGTTTCTTTAAAAACAGGATTCAATGCAGCATTGTCATTCGTAGGAAATTCAGCTCCATATCCGTTATCTGTTTCTTCTGCTCCATACACATCATCATCAGATTCCATAGGATTTAGTGAACCTACCAAATCTCCGATAATTTCTTTAATTTTTTCTGAAAGTGCCATTTTTTCTCCTTTAGATATTTTATTTGAATAATATTCTGCCTAATCTTATCATTGTTGCACCGTTGTCGAGTGCTATTTTGTAATCATGACTCATTCCCATAGAGAGTTCTTTTAGATTATAAGATTCTTTTAG
>CAKURN010000203.1 GCA_934675695.1 uncultured Candidatus Melainabacteria bacterium
TATTAATTTTAAATCTTCTTTTGAAAAATCAAAATCAAAACGGTATTTAAAATTCACCCCTCGAAATATTCTCGTAGGATCATCATAATAGCTATTTTTATGCAGAACTTTTAAAGTTTTTTTGTTGATATCATTAATTCCATCAACCAAATCAATCAACTCATACTTTAATTCATCATTTTTGATTGAAATTTCACAATACAAAGAATTAACTGTAAAATCTCGTCTTTTTACATCGTCTTTTATGTTGACGCCGATTTTTTCAACTTTTGGAAGACAACCACAAAATGGATATTTTTCTGTTCTTGTCGAAGCTAAATCTATGTCCATTCCAAAAAATTCTAATTTTACTGTCCCGAAGTCTTTGTGTATTGATTTTATTGAAATTTCAGAAGGCAATTTTTTGCTAAACTCTATCGCATTTCCCTCTAAAATCAAATCTATATCTTTGATTTCTTTTTTTAAATAACAATCTCTTACTATTCCGCCAACAAAAAACACCCGAACATTTTCTGTTTGGGCGGTTTTTGCGATAATTTTTAAAAATTCTTCAGTTTTTTTTGAAAATTTAAAATTCATTATTTTTTACTCAAAACTTCAGGATAATTTCTTTCGATAAAGCTTGTATTAAAATCTCCTGAAATAAAGTTGTAGTTGTTGAGGATTTTTTTGTGGAAGCCGATTGTTGTTTTTACACCTGTAATAACATAATCATTTAATGCTCTTAGCATTCTTTTTCTGGCTTCTTCTCTATCTCTGCCCCAACAAATAACTTTTCCCACTAAAGAATCGTAATATGGAGGAATTTTGTATCCTGTATAAACATGTGAATCTACTCTAGTACCAAAACCTCCGGGGGCAATGTAGCCTTCTATCATACCGGGGTTTGGCATAAAGCATTTTTCATAGTCTTCTGCATTAATTCTGCATTCTATTGCATGTCCCATTAATTTTACATCATCTTGAGTGTAAGAAAGTTTTTCGCCTTGTGCAACTCTGATTTGTTCTTTTACTATATCGATATTAGAAATCATTTCAGTAACACAATGTTCTACTTGGACACGAGTGTTCATTTCCATAAAGTAGAATTTTTTGTCTTTTGGGTTTGATTCATCTAAAAGAAATTCAATAGTACCGGTACCTTCATAGTTTATTGATTTTGCAGCATTAATCGCAGCTTTACCCATTTTTTCTCTAATTTCTTTAGAAATTGCAATAGAAGGTGCTTCTTCTAGTAATTTTTGGTTTCTTCTTTGGATAGAACAATCTCTTTCGCCCAAATGTATAACGTTTCCGTAACTGTCAGCCAAAATTTGAACTTCGATATGACGGGGGTTTTCGATAAATTTTTCAACATAAACTTCCGGATTTGCAAATGCATTTTGAGCTTCTATTCTACACAAACTAAATGCGTCATCCAGTTCTTCGTCACATCTAACAATTCTCATTCCTTTGCCGCCGCCGCCTGCTGTCGCTTTTATAATAATAGGATAACCGACACGAGCAACAAATTTTCTGATTGCATCTGTATCGTTCACAATACCCAACCCCGGGGTAATTGGAACGTTATTTTTTTCCATTGTTTCACGAGCAGTTGCTTTATCGCCCATTTTTCGCATAGCGTCTGCACTAGGGCCAATAAATTTGATATGATGTTCTTCACAAATATCAACAAAATCAGCTCTTTCTGACAAAAATCCGTACCCTGGGTGAATAGCATCAGCACCAGCTGTAAGTGCTACAGAAATAAGTGCCGGAATATGCAAATAGCTCTTTGCACTTTGGGCAGGACCTATACAATATGCTTCATCTGCTAATGAAACATGTAAACTCTCAGCATCAGCTTGAGAATAAACAGCAACAGTTGCTATTCCTAATTCTCTGCAAGCTCTGATTATGCGAATTGCAATCTCGCCTCTGTTTGCAATTAATACTTTTTTAAACATAAATAATACCTGAAAAAATCAAGGCTAAAAAGCCTTGATTTTATTTAATTCCTTTTATTCGACATACATTAATACTTGGCCATATTCTACGCTTTGACCATCTTCAACGCAAATTTGCGTAATTTTACCTGAAACTTCTGATTCAATTTCATTCATAAGTTTCATTGCTTCCACTATACATACAACTTGTCCAACACTAACAGTGTCACCAACTTTTACAAAAGGTTTTGCACCAGGAGCAGGTGCTGCATAAAAAGCACCAACCATTGGAGAAGTGATTACACTTGCTTTTGGACTAGCAGGAGCAGAAGCTTTTTCTTCTTTTATTGCCGTAATTGGGTTTGTTGCAACTTGTACAGCAGCACTTTGAACTACAGGAGCTGCAGCTGATGTAACAACTGTTGCTTCTTTTCTAACTGAAATTGCTTCTTCGCCGTCTTCTAAAGTAATTTCGCTTAGTTGATTTTCTGAAACAATTTTGGCAATTTTTTCAATATATTCGATTTCAAATTTCATTTTTTTGTCCTTAAATTCTAGATAAAAATTCGTTTGTACGAGTGTCGATTTTTAATACATCACCAACTTGTATAAAGAAAGGAACGTTAACAATAGCTCCACCTTCTAATGTAGCAGGTTTTGAGCCGCCTTGTGCAGTGTTTCCTTTTTCAGCAGGAGGAGTATCAATAACTGCCAATTCAACGAAGTTTGGCAAATCAATACCTATGATTTTTGATTCATGCATTAAAATTTGAACATTCATGTTTTCTTTTAAGTATTTGATGCCATCGCCAACTGTATCTGCAGGAACCGGCAATTGTTCGTAAGATTCCAAATCCATCATAATAAGGTCATTGCCTTCTTTGTATAGATATTGCATTTCACGTCTATCAAGTGTAGCTTTAGCAACTTTTTCACCAGCTCTGAATGTTTTTTCAACTACTTGTCCTGTTTCAACATTTTTAAGTTTTGTTCTAACAAAAGCTGCACCTTTTCCCGGTTTTACGTGTAGAAATTCAACGACAGACCATAGTTTGCCTTCAACTTCTAGTGTTAAACCTGTTTTTAAATCATTTACTGAGATCATAAAATATTCCTGTATAATCT
>CAKURN010000204.1 GCA_934675695.1 uncultured Candidatus Melainabacteria bacterium
GCATAGTGATAGTTGGAAATCTCTTTTTAAATTTTTCAATTCCGATTGATGAAATATCCAAATAAACATATTCACTGTTTGTTTCAGCCATTTGACTATTTATTGCTCTTGCAACAACATCTCTAGGAGCTAATTCTGCTTTGAAGTGGTAATTTTTTGCAAAATAACAACCGTTTCTATCGACCAATTTTGCTCCTTCGCCTCTAACAGCTTCTGAAACTAAAGGCATTTGTGGTTTATCTTTACAGTATAAAGAAGTCGGGTGAAATTGTATAAATTCCATATTTTCTGTTTTTGCACCAGCTAAAGAAGCAATAGCAATGCCATCTCCCGTTGATTCAACAGGGTTTGTTGTTGTTTTATAGAGTTGTCCTATTCCTCCTGTTGCTATAACAAGAGCGTTTGTGTAAATCACTTCGTATTCTTTGTTTATGTTATTAAAAACAATAACCCCTCTTGCAACGTTTTCTTTGTCGGTTAAAATTTCTATTGCAGAGGAATTTTCACTGATATCTACATTATTTTTTTCAAGTATATTTTTGCATAAAACTTCTTCAATAATTCTTCCTGTAGAATCGCCATTAGCATGGAGAATTCTTGGGCATGAATGAGCTGCTTCTAGCGTAAAATTAAGGGAATTTTTTTCATTTTTGTCAAATTTTACACCAAACCCTATCAATTGTTGTGCAATTTGAGAAGAATTTTCTGAAACGAATTTTACTGTATTTAAGTTGTTAAGATCACACCCTGCTTTTATTGTATCTCTAATGTGTGATTCTATAGAATCTTTTGGATTTAATTCAGGTATAACACTCACCATTCCGCCCTGAGCAAGTGCACTTGAGCCTGAAAACAGTCTGTCTTTTGTAATTATTAAAATTCCATCTGTTAAATTTTTGCATTCAGAAAGCAGATTTGCTAAATATAATCCGCTCATTCCGCTTCCTATGATTACTGTGCTATATTTTGAATATTTCATTTTTTTATCCTTTGTTTATTTAATAATAATATAAAAATTAAATTTTTCTATGATAAAATTATTTTGTAAGTTTAAGTAATTGACGAGGTAGATATGACAAATACTAGAAAAAGAGCATTATTATGTATATTAGACGGTTGGGGGATTTCAAAAGATACTAAATACAACGCTGTGTATAGTGCAAAAACTCCAAATTTTGACAAATATTTTTCTTCTATGCCTTCAACTTTAATCCATGCAGATGGTCTTAATGTAGGGCTTCCGGAAGGACAAATGGGCAATAGTGAAGTAGGACACTTAAATATCGGTGCAGGAAGAATTGTTTATCAAGATTTAACAAGAATAAACAAATCAATTGATGAAGGTGATTTCTTTAAAAATGAAGAATTTTTAAACGCAATTAATCATTGCAAAGAAAACAATTCTGCACTTCATATTTATGGTTTGACTTCTCCCGGTGGTGTTCATAGTTCTATGAAACACTTAAAAGCTCTTATTAAAATGGCTTCAATTAATGGTTTGAAAGAAGTTTATGTTCATAGCTTTTTAGATGGACGTGATACTCCTCCTTCTTCTGCAGTTAGCTATTTAGCTGAGATTGAAGAAGAATTGAAAAAATACAATCTTCCAAAAATTGCCTCTATAATTGGTAGATACTGGGCAATGGATAGAGATAAAAGATGGGATAGAGTTCAAAAGGCTTATGACTGCTTAACATTAGGCGAAGGGATAAAAGAAGAAAATTCCGATGCAGCAATTAAAAATTCTTATGCAAAAGAAATAACAGATGAATTTGTTGAACCAACAGTAATATCTGATAGAAGAATTAATGACAATGATTCTATTATATTCTTTAATTATAGACCGGATAGAGCTAGAGAAATTACTCGTGCATTTGTTGATGAAAATTTTGACGGCTTTGAAAGAAAAAAAGTAATCAAAAATCTATACTATGTTTGCATGACTCAATACGATGAATCAATGACTGTTCCTGTTGCATTCCGTCCACAAACGTTGGTTAATATATTAGGTGATGTACTTGATGAAAATGGGGTAAAACAATTTAGAACAGCTGAAACTGAAAAATACGCTCATATTACGTTTTTCTTTAATGGTGGCGTAGAAAAAGAGGGAAAACTGGAAACAAGAGCATTAGTTAATTCTCCAAAAGTTGCAACTTATGATATGCAACCGGAAATGAGTGCTTATGCGGTTTGTGACAATGTTTTAAAAGCAATTGATGATACTGAATATGGTTTTATTCTTGTAAATTTTGCAAATCCGGATATGGTAGGTCATACAGGCGTTATGGAAGCTGCTATTAAAGCTTGCGAAACAGTAGATGAATGCGTTGGTAAAATCGCTCAAAAAGCATTAGAAAACAATATAACAATGATTATTACTGCAGACCATGGAAATGCAGAATCAATGTTTAACGAAAAAACCCATGCTCCACAAACTGCTCACACAACAAATGTTGTTCCTTTTATCATAGTTTCAAATGACAAATTTGAAATAGAAGAAAATGGTGCATTGTGTGACATTGCTCCTTCTATTCTTGATATTTTAGAAATCAAAAAACCTGCTGAAATGACAGGAAAATCAATGATTAAAGCAATGGCAACAAAATAAATATCTGATGATTTTTAAAAACAACCACTAGAGTTATTTGGTGGTTGTTTTTTTATTTATATTAAATAAGCCAATTGTTGCAAAAACAATTACAAAAAAACTAATTACCTGTGCAATTGGAAAATTATCTATATATAAAACACTATCTATTCTATAGTGTTCTACAAAAACTCTTATAATTCCATAAAAAATCAAATACAAATAAAAAATAGTGCCTTTTTTTAGATTTTTAAATTTAAAAAAAACAAAAACCAAAATAGAAAAAAGAACAATATTTAAAATCGATTCATATAAAAAAGTAGGGTGATAAAAACTAACATCTAGAAATTCACTGTATCTGAAATTTTTATCAATATATAATTTTAAAAAACCATTCGTTGGACTTCCATAGGCTTCTTGATTGAAGAAATTTCCCCATCTTCCTATTGCTTGCGAT
>CAKURN010000205.1 GCA_934675695.1 uncultured Candidatus Melainabacteria bacterium
GATTATGCCTGATTCTATATCTCCCATTCTTGCTGATGTTTTGTTTAAAGGACGAGGAAGATTATGCATTCCTTTAACTATGTTTTCACCAAAACCTGAAGTAGAAATTTTTTCTACACCTTTTGCTAATGTGTCAATAAATCCACCTGTAAAAGAAGGTTGTTTTGGCGTGTTGTTTGAAAAAGCTTTAAAAGTATTTTTTTCTTCGTTAAATGTTTTTGAACTTTGCAATAACGAAGCATTTTTTCTTTCTTGTTCTTTTTGAGCTTTTTCAACATTTCTTTTTGCAAACAATGCTGCCATTACAGTAGGAAGAAGAATACTTGAAACCTTAGCTTTGCTAATTGCAGTAATCCAACCTGTTGATTGTTTCCAAACAGACTTGTATGTATCCATAAGGGTTTCGCTAGCTCTTTTATCTCTCGTAAATTCAAAGAAATTGTTTAATGCGTCGCTAAATCCTTTTTTATCATTTAATGTGTCGGTAACTTCTTTAAATGCTGATTTAATATTTCCTTTTTCACCTGTTACGGTATTATCAAGGATTGTTTTAAGGAATGAACTACAATTTTCACTAATAGCTTCTGCAGTTGCTTTTCCGCCTGTTACCATATCAATAAGTTCATTTTTTCTTTGAAGTAAAAGTTTTTCGTTTCCGTTTTCTTTTAATTCTTTGATAAAGTTTACGTGTTTTGAGTCATTAAATATTGGTAAATGTTCACGTGCTGTTTTTAGTAAACCTTTTGCTTTTGAAGCTATATCTTTATCTGTTATATTAATAAATATTTGTTTATCGGGGTTGAAGTTTTTAGGTATTTTTGTATCCGCAATACCTTTTTTCGTTAATGCTTGCCATATAGCACTAGGGGTAGATACACCTTGGTCTTTTGTAAATCTGTATTTTGTTTTAAAACCTGTTTTTTCTTTTTTTAGGCTATTGAGTGCCATTTTGCTTATTTTTTTGGCATCGTCTTTATCAGCCATTGAAAGCACTTCGTAGCCTGTTTTTGTTTCATTTTCTTTTATTAAATCCAAATTATTTGTTACAACATCTATTGCTTTTTTAACAAAACCGCCACCAACAGTCAAGCTTAAAAAGCTGCCAATAAATGCTTGTAAGAAGTTTTTTGTTGCAACAATTTGTTTATCTTTGTCTTCTGAACCGGGCATTCTTAAAACGCACATTGGTTTTAAAATCCCTGCAAAAATCAAAGAATATATAGCAGTGTAAGCGGCTTCATTGTCATATACTAAATTAATAAGTTTGTGAGAGAGCTTTTCACCACCGGATTGTGCCATTGAAACCGCAGACCCACCAAAGCTAACTGCCTGTGTGGGTCTGGTTGTGTTATTTTTGTTTTCTAAATTTTGCTCGTAAAAACCTTGCTTGCTAAGAAGTTTGTTGTTTAATGCCTTTTTTCCTTGCATATAATGCAGATTGTTTGATTGTATAATATTCATAGTGCCTTTACAAAACATGTGAAAAATAAAATTTGCTAGTTTCTTTAAAAAATGTAAAATTTAGTTTACTTTGTAGCGGCATAGCCTTTTAATCTGGAATTTGCGTAGTTTTCGATGTTGTCTACAATGATTCTTTCAAAATTAATATTAAATATATTGTTGATTTCGTTTATGAAAAAGCATGGGCTTGTTATGTTTATTTCTATAATTTTTCCGTCGATAACATCTAAACCTGCCAAATATACGCCATCTTGCTCAAATTTGTTTTTTACTTTTTGTTCAATTAATTTTTCTTCTTTTGTCAATTCACCGAATTTTAGAGTGTTTTGATTGTGTTCATTAAATTTGAAGTCGTTGTTTGTTGCAACTTTTACGACGCAATAGTCAAAAATCTTTCCTGCAATGTAAATTAGCCTTTTATCTCCATTTTTTATTTGCGGAAGATATTCTTGAACCATGACAAAAATTCTTTTATTATTTTTTCATTTGCACTGACGATATTGTCGGGAATGAGCTCTTGAAATTCGTTTATGTATAGTTTTTCATTCTTTTCTCTTATTGCTTTTGGGTCATTCATAATAAGAGTGTTTTTTGTATCTACATAAGACAAAATGTAGCTTGCGTTGATATAGTCGATATCAACAGGCGGGTCAGGTCTAAAAAATATAATATCAAAATCATTCAGACATTTTAGGCTAGATGAGTCTTCTTTTATTATGTCGTTATTTTTGATAAATGTTTTATAGCACAAAGCAAAAGGAATATTTCTTTTTTGTAGTAAGTTTTTCTTCAATGTAATAAAAACATTGCTTTCACGTCTTAAATATTCATAAACAAGCCAAAAATTCGTAACGAGTTTGTTAAATTCAAAGTACTTAAATTCAATATCGTCTATTATAATTAATATATTTTTCATATCACAATTATAACAAATAATAATTTTAGTGTATAATATTCTTATGAAAAATTGTCCTTTTAAAAACACAGTTTGTGATGAAAATTGTGCATTGTTTATAAATTCAAAAGAACTTAATGAAATGGTCGTAAATAGGCTAAAATCACTAGGAGTAATCAGCTGCGACGGAGATGGTATTTGTTCTATTAAAAACATGGCACTTGCACAAAGCAGATTTATTTTTGAAAATACAAAAGTATTCAAATAGAGGCTAAATGACTTTTTTAAGAGAAAATATAATAAAAGAATTAAAGCAAAAAATTGCAAACGATCCAAAAAACATCGAAAATTATATGAATCTTGCAAATTATTATGCTGATGAAGAAAATTATACACTAGCGTTGGGTGTTTATGATGACATATTAAAAATCGACCCTAACTATTTTTTGGCTTTGTCAAATGCAGGGTGTATGAATTATTCAAAACATTGTTACTTAGAAGCAATAAAATACTTCAAAAAAGCAAAAGAAATTGAACCGAAAAACTACATTTCTTATTACAATTTAGGAAATGTGTATGCTGAAATAGACAATTTTGATTACGCTTTTGAAAATTACAATACAGCTTTAAAATTGACAAAAAACAAACCAGAAATATACAACGCTCTAGGCACACTATTTCAAGATGTAGA
>CAKURN010000206.1 GCA_934675695.1 uncultured Candidatus Melainabacteria bacterium
ACCCAAAACAGTGTATTCAAGACGATTTTTTGAACCTACATTACCAACAAAAGCTTCTCCTGTAGAAATTCCAATCCCCATTTCTATCTTTGGTTTACCTTCTTCGAGCCATTTTTCTTGTAGAAATTTAACTTTACGAAGCATTCTAATCCCGCATTCTACAGCGTCCATCGCATGGGTTTCAGATTTTTTCGGTTCACCAAAAATAACAAGCATAGCATCTCCGACAAATTTGTTCAAAACCCCGTTATGTTCTTCTATTATTGGTACTAAAGCACTAAAATACTCATTTAATATTTCAGAAACCGAATCAGGATTCATATTTTCAGAAATTGCCGTAAAATTTCTTATATCGGCAAAAAGAACAGTCACATTGGCTCTTTTTCCTCCCAAAGAAACATTATCTATGTCATTTACGACCTTTTCCATAATATCGTATGACAAATACTTTCCTAGAACATTTTTAATTTTGTTTTTTTTGAAATCTTCTCTTATATATTTATATAAATATATACATGTTAAACTGCAAATCAAAATGTTGCAAAATCTCAATTCAAGAGAATTTGAAATTAGTGCATAGACGATTAAAAAAATCAATGCACAAAAGAGAGATAAAGTTTTTAAATTCTTTTTTATAAACTCCATATTTTGATTGTATAATAATTTTTTAAAAATTGATAGCGTTATTGTAAAGAAATTTTAAATTAATATTTGTAAAATTATATGTTCTTGTTAGAATTAAATATGTAAGATAAAATTGTATAGAATGTCCTTGTTCGGACATTCTATTAATAAGAAAATAATATACGTTAAAACCCCAAGAAAGGCAGACGAAATGGGAATTAAAGGTAAAAATGATAAAATGGTTGTTCTTGCTTGCGAAGATTGCAAAGAAAGAAACTATACAACAACTAAAAATAAAAAAACAAACAAAGAAAGAATGGAATTAAACAAATACTGTCCTACTTGTAAAAAACATACTGTTCACAAAGAAACAAAATAGTAATTAATTCCAAAAAAAGTAAAATTTAACAGAATTTGCGTCCTTAGTTCAGTTGGTAGAACGTCGGTCTCCAAAACCGGATGTCGAGGGTTCGAGTCCTTCAGGGCGCGAATTTAAAAAGAAAGAAAAACAATGAGCGGTGAAAATATAACTCAACAAATAGCTACATATTTTAAAGGTGTAAAAGCTGAATGGGGCAAGGTTTCTTGGCCTACAAGACAACAAGTTTTAGCTGAAACTGTAATCGTAGTTCTTGTTGTTGCTTTTTTTACAGTTGTTGTCTTTTTAATTGATATAATTTTTAAATTTTTGTTGGGCAAAATTTAAGTAAAGGTTGAAAAATGTCTGAAAAAGAAAACGAAATCCAAAATCTTCAAAACGAAGAAGAAAGCATCTATATTAGTAAAGAACCTACTCACAATATAGAAAAAGCTCCTGAAAAAAGATGGTATGTAGTACATACTTATTCAGGATATGAAAACAAGGTTAAAGTCAACCTTGAAAAACGTATCGAGTATATGAATATGGGTGAAAAAATCTTCAGAATTGAAGTTCCACAAAAAACAGTTACTCAAGTTCGCTCAGGCAAAAAAACAAAAAAAGAAGAAAAAATATTCCCGGGATATGTCCTTGTTGAAATGATTATGGACGATGATTCTTGGTATGTTGTTCGTCACACAGCAGGTGTTACAAAATTTGTCGGAACAGCTAAAAAACCTATTCCTGCAAAATACTCAGAAATCAAAAAAATCATTCACAGTGGTCAACAAACAACTGCAAAAATTGAACTTGATGTTAAAGTTGGCGACAAAGTACGTATTATTTCAGGACCGTTTGCCGAATTTATCGGCGACATTACAGAAGTTTATCCTGACAAATCAAAACTTCGTGCTATGGTTTCAATCTTTGGACGTGAAACTCCGGTTGAATTAGAATATAAACAAATTCAAAAAGTATAAATAAACAAAATGTCATTGTGGAAGGACTAAAAAGCCGAATAGTCCGCAAATACCACGAAAGGAGAATAAAATGGCACCAAAATCAAATAAAAAAATCACCGGCAAAATTAAACTTCAAATTGAAGCCGGAAAAGCAAATCCAGCACCTCCAGTTGGTCCTGCTTTGGGTCAAAAAGGTGTTAACATCATGGATTTCTGCAAACAGTTCAATGAAAGAACTGCTTCACAAGCAGGATATATTATTCCTGTTGTAATTGATGTATATGAAGACAGAAGTTTTGATTTCGTTATTAAATCACCTCCAGCTGCTGTATTAATTAAAAAAGAATTGAATTTACCAAAAGGTTCAGCAGTTCCTAACAAAACTAAAGTTGGACAAATTACTCAAGAACAACTTGAAAAAATCGCTAAAATTAAAATGAACGATTTGAATGCAACATCTATGGAAGCAGCAGTCGAAATGATTAAAGGTACTGCTCGTGCAATGGGTGTTACAGTAGCACAATAGTTACAGATGGGAGATAGTATATTTGCTGTCGTTACTACCACAAAAGGAGAAAAAATGTCTAAATTAACAAAAAAACAAAAGAAAATAAATGAAATGTTGGCAGATTTCACTCAGCCTACAACTGCTCTAGAAGCAATTAAAAAGCTACAAGAAGTTTCTAAAGAAACATCAAAATTCGACGAAACTCTAGAATGCCATATGCGTTTAGGGATTGATGTAAAACACGCTGACCAACAAATCAGATCAACTACAGTTTTACCTGCAGGTTTAGGTAAAGATGTTAGAGTTTGCGTTATCGCAAAAGCTGATTTAGTTCCTGCTGCAAAAGAAGCTGGTGCAAACGAAGCCGGTTCTGAAGAAATAATCGATAAAATCGCCGGCGGTTGGTTTGAATTTGATACATTGATTGCAACGCCTGATATGATGCCAAAACTTGGTAGATTAGGTAGAGTTCTTGGTCCTAAAGGTTTAATGCCAAACCCAAAAACAGGAACTGTTACAGTTGATGTTGCAAAAGCAGTTAAAGATGCAAAAGCCGGTAAAGTTGAATTTCGTGCAGACAAACAAGGTATGAT
>CAKURN010000207.1 GCA_934675695.1 uncultured Candidatus Melainabacteria bacterium
CAAATGAAACTATAGAAGAATCAGAAGAAGAAGCTTGTTGAACAGAAGCTCCGTTATTAGAAGACATTTTTTCTACAGCATTTGCTGAAATTTCAAACACACGTTTTTCTTTTCCGCTAGGTGTTTGATATGAATTGATTTGTAATCTTCCTTCGATTACAACCATATCATTAACCGCAACAGTAGAAGCAATAGTTTCTGCTAATTGACCAAAAGCACTGACTCTAATGAGTGTTTGTGTAGCTTTATCCAAATTAACAGTAAAACTTGTAATTGCCATATCGTTTTGTGTAAAACGCTTTTCTGGAGCTTTTACAACTGTACCTGTAACAAATGCTTTTGCTAAACTCATAACTAAGCAGCCTTAACTGTGAACATTGTTCTAATGATTGAATTGTTTAATTTTAGTTGTCTTCTTAATTCAACGATTTTATCAGCAGGAACAGTAACAACTTGGTTTACAACGTAACCATCGGTATAGCCTGAAACTTCGTATGCAAGTTTTCTTCTGCCAACTTTTTCGCAGTTTACAACACTGCCGTCTAAACTTTTTACAATTTCTTCAATCTTTGCGATAACTTTTTCAGTTTCTTCATTATCAAGATTTGGTTCTATTATTGTAAATAAATCATAATTTTTCATAATATCTCCTTAGGTGAATGTAATTATAGAACAATGCTAGCATAAACATTACTTGAACACAAGAAATAAATTATAAGTTTTGTAAAATTTAAAGATAATAAACACCTCTAAAAACAAACTCGGCAGGTCCTTGCATATAAACATGTCCGGTGTCTTCTTGATCATAAAATATATTTAATGTGCCACCAGGCAAAATTACATCAGTCTTTTTTTCTATTAATTCACGACATACACCGGCAACAACCGTTGCACAAGCACCTGTGCCACAAGCAAGGGTAATTCCACAGCCTCTTTCCCAAACATTCATTTTTACTTTGTTTTTAGAAATTATATTTACAAATTCAACATTTGTTTTTTCAGGAAAAATTTTGTCTGTTTCAATAGTAGGACCAAAAGATTTTGCCATAATTTCACTATCTTCATCAGTAAAAATAACGCAATGCGGATTTCCCATAGAAATCGCTGTAGCGTCAAAATCTTGTACTACAATTCTATTGTAATAGTCGGCACAAACAGGGATTTTTTTAGTATCAAATACAGGTTTTCCCATATCAACAAGAACATTTCCGTTGTCTAAAATTTCAGGAGAAATTATTCCTGCTAAAGTTTCAACTGAAAATTTATTTTTTGAAACCAAATTGTGAGATTTTACAAATTTTGCAAAACAGCGAATACCGTTGCCACACATTTGTGCTACTGTGCCATCAGAATTAAAAAAATTCCATGCAATATCAGCGTTTTTTGATTTTACTGGAGAAAAAAGCCCATCTGCACCTATTCCAAAATTTCTATCACACATTTTTTTTGCAAGCTCAGATGTCGCCATTTCTTCATTTAAAATAATAAAATCATTACCCAGTCCTTGCCATTTTTCAAATTTTATTTCCATAAAACCTCATTATTTATTGTATTCTAAAAATATTTCTTTTATAAATTCATAACCCCTTTTAAGGCTTTCAACTTCCATTTTTTCGTTTGGAGAATGCATTGAATAAATATTTGCAACACCTACAAGCACCGGAGAGAATTTTTTCCCATATTTGTTTGTTTTGTTTGCATAAACGTGAGTTTCAGCCCCTGCATGGAAAGATTGAATTTTTACATCTAAGTTGATTTTTCTTCCAACTGTTTTTGCAATTTGGCTCATTTCTTGATTTAGAGATTTTTCAAAAGGCAACATGTGAATTTTTACAGATAATGAAGCATTTGCACATTCGCCATATTTTTTGTTAAATTTGTCTATTCTTTTTTGGAATTTTGAAATCAACTCGTCTTCGTATTTTTTTACTGAACTTCTAAGAGAGTAATGTGCGTAGGCTTTTGTGTTTATTACATTATCTGCACACAAGTCAATTAGAGTTTTAGAATATGGCTTTTCTACATTTTCTTTTTCTAAAATTCTTTCAATTCCAATATCTGTTGCACCTGCAACAATTGAACCTAAATTACACGAAGTAATTGTAAAACCGTTTTCTACTTTGTATGCACCGTTTGGAAATTCAGATACCAAATCTGCAATTAATTTTGCTGCATTGTAGCGTTTTTTGTCTTGGATATCATTTCCGCTATGACCGCCCAGTTTTGTTGTTACTTCTATATCCAGTTTTGTATAGCCCGCACCTGCAATTTCAAAATTTCCTAACATATCAGAATCTAAAACCAATACATTTTCCGATTCTAATTCATCAAATTTAGTATGGTTTATGCCTGTCATATTTGTTTCTTCATCACGAGTAAATACTATTTCTAATCCACCATGAAGGATATTTGGATTTTTTGCAATATAAATCGCTAAAGCTAGTGCACAAGATACACCGGCTTTGTCATCAGCACCAAGGGTGCGAGATTTATCTGTTTCTATGAATTTTTTATCTTCAGAATATCTAATATTAACAGGAGAAGAATTTCCCACAACATCCATATGAGAAGATAAAAGAAGTGGTTTTTTTGATGTATCTGTTGGAGGAATTTTTATGATTAAGTTTTTATAATCATCATAATATGCATTAATTCCATTATTGTATGTATATTCTAAAATTTTGTTTGAAACGTTAATCTCTCCCAAACTCGGAGAAGGAATTTTTACTAATTCTTCAAAAATTTCTAATACGTTATTCATATTTACCTCAAATTTATTTATACATTTTTACAACATCAATTGCACCGTCAAGAACTTCTTTTGCTTTTATTTGAGCTTTTTTAGAACCTTGATGTAATATTTCGTCGACGTAATTTATGTTATTTTCTAATTCTATACGTTTTTCTCTGATTGGTGCAAATTCTGAATTGATTTTGTTTGCTAGACGTTTTTTGCATTCAAAACAGCCCATAGTTGCGTTTTTGCAACCGTCACAGATTTCTTTTTTGTCTTCATCTGAGCCGAAT
>CAKURN010000208.1 GCA_934675695.1 uncultured Candidatus Melainabacteria bacterium
TTATATTTTGTATAACGGTCACCGCCCCCGGCGGTGGCCGCCCAAGCGGGAAGCGTACAAGTCTACCAAGTCTACCATCATTAATTTATGAGCTTTTTCTTACTTGAACAAAATGCTGAAGTATATATGTAATGACTTCACTTGTGTATATAATTGTGAAAGAGAACATTTAGATGTATGGATAAGTTTTAAATTTTTATTTAGATAATATGTTTGTGCTGTAATTTATACAGTAAAAAATGGTGTTTTTAATAATATTTTATGTCTGTACAGAATATCATTGCAAAACAGAGTCTATGTATAGTTTAAAATTATAAAAGAATAAGAAATTACAAACACATCTTAATGTCTAGAAATCTTGTTCAATATTTAATTTTAAATTGAAACAATAAGAGTTTCTATTATTTAGATTGTCAGGAGATGTGTAAATTGGGTTCTTTCTTTCTTTTTTTTTAATTTTATATATAATTTTTTCTATTTTTTATTTTTAAAAAGAAAGAAGATTGCATCAACTGTTTTGTTAAACTATTAAACATGTTATAATGTAGATATTACATTCAGTGTCAATATGTAATAAAACAAAGATTTTTAATATGAAAAAGATGTGAAAATATCAGAACTTCTTAAAGTGGAAAAATTTTAATAACAAAATACAGTATCAACTTCCTTTTTTCATGAAATAGATACTTATTATTTGCCATTATAACACTTTACCTTATTTCTTCAAAAACAAACAAAGCAAACAATTTAGAATAAAAGATAAATGTTATACACTTGTTGAGTTCTACAATTGAAATAATATTTTTATTGACACACACTAAACTTCTAAATGAAACTATAATGGAAACTATCTAAGAAAATCAAACTATTGAAATATTCAAAGAGATATATGAAACTGGAAATATTTATTAAAATACAGATAGTCATTATTGTATAAAAAAAAGAAAAGGTTAATATTATTATACAAGAAATTATAACTTATTTTTCTTTTGATATAAACACTAGAATGATATTATAAGGGAACTCTTATCTAGTGCATAATTAACTAGAGTTAATTATAATAGAAATACAATGTGTTAGAAATTACAGAAGTATTGTTATGAAGATATATATTTTTTTATTATTTAAGTTATAAATATATTTATTATCATAGATCTGAAATAAAGAACATATTCAAATATACATATATATAATATGAAGATTTATATACACATAAGTCTGAGATAATTCAAATTTAGTATATAAGTAAGGATACTCATTTTATTCACCCTTTTTTAACAGATCAAGAATCTTTTTTGTAGTTTCATTAGAAATAGTCTTACATAATTTAACAGCTGCTATAATTTTTGACTGATTGGACGACATTTTTATTGCTTTTGGCAACTTATGAGAAATACAAACATCAGTTGGAGCTTTAAATGTTTCTTTGAACACGTTTGTAGTCCACATATTATGAGTATAGTCTTCTGCCTTTACCTCTTCTATTGAGAGAATATGAGAGCAAGGGGTGCCGATATCTCGATCCTGTCCACAGTCACAATTATAATGACCATTCTCATCTTTTATTACATGAGCAATCAACATCTCATCATAGTAGACATCAAATTCATTTCCTTTCTGGTACCAGAAGAAAGGACCGGACACTTCCAAGTCTTCATCATAGTATCTTCTCGCAAGTGGCATGAGATCATTGTCTTCAAGTTTTGCAGATTCCTCACAACATTCTCTATAGGCTCTCATCCCTTGTCGGATAAATGCTTTAACAAGTCTTACTTGACTTTTATCAAGAGCGTAACGCTTTACAGTACCATTCAAGGCCTCTGATACAGTTGCAATGAAATCTCTTCTAAGTGTATTGGAATACCTACGACACCATTGAGATTTAATTCTGTCAAGCTTTTCTAATAATTTTTTATCACAGCTTAAAGCTCTCACAAACTTATTATATGGGAATGCAGTTCCTCTAGCAGCATCGTAAAGAATATTCTTTGCATCTCCATTAAGATATTCCACACCATCTAGGATGATTTCGTTAGGCATCTGTTTAGCTAAATGCCACAAACATAACATGTGTGAGCACTGTTCACCTAACGACGCAATACCAGATTTCATGGCAGTGCCTTCGTCACTGACAATTCCAACTCTTACATCGCCTATAACAAACTTTAATAGAGCAGTTACAGTCTCAGAATTCTCCGACAACGACATAGCTAATCCAAGTAAGATAATCTTATTAGTTGTTGAAACTCCAGTGATGTGGGTTATTGTTTTCTTATCGGATGTTGCAGTCGCATCTATAAAAAGGGGTGAGTAAAAGTTTTTAACTACTAGATCAGTAAATGGAAGTTTTATAAGTGTATAATTTTTTTCTTTTTTTATCTCAAAGCCTTTTGTTTGCAAATCTGAAAGGTATGTATCAAAATTGGCCTCCTCCATTGATCGTGTGAGTCCATTTTTTCTTCTTATATATGCTGCGGTGTTAGCTATTTGTTGCTCCTCACAGCATGAGAGCTTCAAATCTATTCCTGATAAAATCTTTGCGAGCAATACTGTTTTTTCCTTCGAGGGAAAATCGATTTTCGAAATCGTTGAGGCCGCTAAGCGCCTTTTATAAGGGCTTATATGAGTCGACTCCCCCGAATAAGGGCATCCCTCAACATGCTCTTCTTTCCAATTTCTAATTGGGTTCCAACCATTTTTATTCAAGTAAACACCAATTGACCATATGCATTTTTCATTTTTGCAAATTAGCACCAATCTTTTGGTGTCACTTCTATCCACTTTCCATTTTTGACATGTTTTTGATGCAATTGCATCCAACATTTCATGAAGTTCATTTTTGTCCATCTCAAAAAGAAACAGAAAACATGTGTATCATTTATTTTCAAGAAAATGGTATTTTTAATGTCACCTCCACCGTTGCATGGCCTTGACCATTGCTCCAGTACAACCAATCGACCTGAGATAATCGAAGACCCCTGTGCCAATGTG
>CAKURN010000209.1 GCA_934675695.1 uncultured Candidatus Melainabacteria bacterium
TGTTGTGGCAATTTGCATGTCAAATAGTTTTTTAAAAATCGAAATATGAATAATTTTCCTTTTAACAATTTTAACCTTTTGCAAGACCTTGCTTTGATAAAAGCAAATCTTTTAGCTCAAAACGCTACTCAAAAGAATACCCCCCAAAACCAAATTCAAAACAACCAGCAACCAACTTCTTTTTTGCAAAATCAAACCCAAGGAAATTTTTTAAGAGAAACTTTCTTAAATCAAAATTTGGAAACAATATTAAATGAAGCAAGTCTTCTTGAAAAAACAAGACTAGAAAATGAAGAAGTTTTAAAATATCTGAAAAATGCAATGAAAATGCCAGAAACTATTGAAAAACTGGTAAAAGAAATTTCAAAAGAACAAATGAATGAAAGTTCGATTGAAAAGTTTTTAAATTCTTTGTTAGATGTAAAAGTGTTGAATGAGTTTTTAAGTAAAAGTTCAAAACAAGCAATAGATAAAATGCTTCAAACTATCACAAACTCAATAAAAACAGGTGGTTCTGACGTTGCACAATTGAAAGAAATGTTGGCTATCTTGACTACTATTCACCATAACACAATTACAGATACAAACACTCTAAAAGAGCTTTTGTTGCTATATATTCCTTTGAATTGTCCTGTTTTTGATGACAAAATGGAATTTAAAAAAATAGCCCAAAATCAAGAAGAAAAAATAAAAAATTCTACGTTATCTATTTTGTTTGAAACGATTAATTTTTCAAATATTTTGTGCTGTATAACTTCTGAAAATAATGATATTTTGATAGAATTGTTTTCAATAAACGATTTTCCATACAAAGAATTTGAAAGAATAGTTCAAATTATTGCAAAAGAAGCAAGCCTCAATATTCGTTTTGATTTTGTTCGGATAAATATCGCTCCGACAGAAAAATCAAAACAAAATTTTAGAATTGTATCCAGTGCATTTATTCCATCGAATGTTTTGATTGTTGCACATTTGTTGATTAAAACGATTTTTAAATTTGACGATAAGATTTCTTTTGGATAGTTGTTATTCTCCTTGAATAGATTTTGAAAGCCAAGAATCAGCTCTAGCACCTGTCATAATTTTTCCATCAGCCCTAATTCCATAACCGAAAGGGGCTTCGCCTTTATTAAATCCATCTATATCTATGCAAAATATTTTATAAGCAATGTCAAAACCATTTTGATCACCAAGAAATGCTGTTTCATTTGGTGGGGATAAAAATCTTTTTTGACAAAATGTAATTTTATTTTCAGCACTTCTTATATATCCAATTTTGCCAAAAGAAGCGACTCCGGTTTGAAAATATTCAATATCATCTGTTGTTGTAATTTCTTCTCCTTTTTGTTCTTCTCTTTTTTGACATGCTGTATCTGCGAAAACTTTTGCTTCTTCAATATCTTCTGATGTGATATCAAAATTGTAATTTGCGTTGCAGTCTGTTATTTTTATTTCTCCTCTGCCATCGATACTGAATCCTTTGTTGTGAGCTAATGTAACAAATGTTGAAACATCTTGTGCACGTGTAATATTGTTAAACGATTTTGTAGAAACAATATCTGAAATTGTTTTTGTAAAATAATTCGCATCATCTGTTAAACTTCCATCTGCTTTTACCCCTAAATCTTCATTTAGATAATATTTATCAGAATTTATTAATTCTGAAATAACTTGATAAAGAGTATTATGAGCTTTTTTAAATTTCATTATATTTTCATCAGGTTTTGAATGAATTGCAACAGGGATAATGATAGAAGTAATTATCCCAATCACTGTTAAAGTTACCATAACTTCTACTAAAGTAAAGGCTAATTTTTTTCGCATAAGTTTCACCTTATAATATTTCATAACATTTATGTGCATATATACACAATAGTCATGAAAATAGCACATATATTTTAATTTTGCAAATACTTTGTATGCTAATAACAGGAGAGAAAATGTCTGTTAGAGAAGATGTAAAACAATTACTTGCAAAAGAAGCCAAAACGATGACGTGGTTGGCTGCTAAAATGTCAGAAATTAGCGGGAAAAAATATAATTTAAAATCAATTTCTGATAAATTGGCAAGAAAAACACTGCAATACGAAGAATTTGTTTTAATTTTAAAAATTTTGGGCTACGAAATTGAATTTAAAAAAATAAAATAAAATACGTCCAATGGGATTCAAACCCACAATCTTTGGCTTCGGAGACCAACGCTTTATTCAATTAAGCTATGGACGCATCGTTTTCATTATATAACAAAAGTTAAAATCACCTTTTTTGTTTGTCTTTAAAGATATTGGATTTTTTAAATTTTATCATTAAATTGTATAAAAAGGGAATGATTTTATGCAAAGTTACTATGATATTTTAAATGTTAAGCAAAACGCAACGAAAGATGAAATTAAAAAACAATATAAAAAAATGGTAAAAATGTATCACCCTGACATAAACCCATCAATCGAAGCAGAAGAAATATTCAAAAATGTCACAAGAGCTTCTGAAGTATTGTTAGATGATGAAAAAAGAAAAAAATATGATTTGTTGAGAAATGCAAACAAAAAAGTAACAAACGACTACAAAAATTCTTCTAACTATTCGTTTAATGATTTGTTTAAAAACAACAAAAAGAAAAAAGAAGTAAAAACCCCAATAAATGGTGAAGACATAAAAATAAACGTCACAATCGACTATCAAGAAGCAATTTTAGGCACAGTCAGAATAGTAAATATTTCAACTTCTTCTATTTGTCCAAAATGTGAAGGACACAAATTTGCAAACAACCAAAAATGCCCGACTTGTAATGGAAAAGGAGAAATAACCCAAAACAAAAAAATAACAGTAAAAATCCCCCCTTCTATAAAAAACAAAACAAAACTAAGAATAAAAGGTGAAGGACAATCGGGAAAATTCGGCGGCAGCAATGGAAATCTGTATGTTATTGTAAATGTTTCATCAAAACAAGATTTAAAAATCGAAAACAATACAGTCTACTAC
>CAKURN010000210.1 GCA_934675695.1 uncultured Candidatus Melainabacteria bacterium
CTCCTTTGACTGATGAATATGTAAAATCACTCGAAAATTATTTGAATGATTCAAATGCAAAAGTTCGTCTAATAGCTGCAAAAGAACTTTTGGAACGTTTTAAAGAAGATGACAACAGAAAAGACAATCCGTCTTTGATACCTTTGGTAAACAAAATTCTACAAGATACTTCGCCTGCAGTTAGATTTTTAGGTTTAACTATGTTGAATCTTGATTACTGCACAGGTAATGACGAAACTGTAGGTTTGTTGAAACAAATTCAATCTCAAAACAAAGACAAAGTCGGAGAAGAACAACTTGTAGCTTCTGAAATATTACTTAAAATGTCAGCTCCTGATAAAATAAAAGTACAAGAAGGAGCATCTGAATGACAATAATATCAAAAGCTACAGCAGGATTGAGTATCGGAAGTTGCATTTATGATATGCACAAATGTGGTGTTGTTGGTGCAAACAGAAATTATGCAAAAGCAAGTGCAGATACATTTATTTCAAACGAACTTAATGCAATGAGAACGGATGATTTGTCATTTAAAGATTCCCAAATCAAAAACTGGTTTGTCAGAAACAACCCATTTCAACCCGTAAGTGAAACAGTAGGAAGAATAAAAGGTTATGTAAATGGTTTTGTAACTGCGGGCATGAAATATATACCAAATTTAATCGTAGGTTCTGTTGCAATGTTTAGCAAACACAAAGGACTGGCAAATGTAGCAGCGGGCGTTCTTGCTGTTATGGAAGGTTGGAACTTTATAAAAAATACAACAGGCGTAAAACAAAGAAATGATTATTTGAAATTGTAAAGAAATATAAAGTATGAAAATACGCAATATTAGGCAATTTTGGTAATTTTGGTATAAAATTATATAAAAAAAGCAAGAAAATAAGCAATATTTTTAATTCACATGCGTTATACAAAATGTGTGGAGAAACTCAAAAAAGGAGAAGAAATGACTCAACCGTTAACAAGTACTCAACAAGCATATCCTCAACAAGGTGGTGCTAATGCAGTAAGCATTAATATATACAACCCTCAAGCGTACGGAGCCACGCCTCAAGCAAATCCTCAACAAGCTCCATATAATTATACAAATTCGCTATATCAAATGCCTCAAGCAAATGCTTACCAACAACCTCAACAATTGCCTGATGCATATCAACAATATATTCCAATGCAAACACCAATTGCACCGGCTCCTCAAATAATGCCGGAAAGTGTTATGACTCAACCTGAACAACAAGTTCAACCTGAAGCTCAAGTAGCTCCAACTGCTCAACAAACACCTGAGGCTCAAGCTCCGGTTGCTGAACAAACTCCTGAAGCTCAAGTAGCTCCAACTGCTCAACAAGCTGCTCCAACTCCAGAAGTAGTACAAGATGCAGCACCTCAAGCAGCTACAGTAAATATTGACGAATTAACTCAAGGGTTAGCAGATACAGATGTAGAAAAAAAGGCTCAAACAATTAACAAAATTGCAGAATATGCCCAATCTGAACCTTCAGTTGCTTTGCAAGTTGTTTCTGAACCTGTAATGAACGGTTTGATTAATGTAATCAACGAAGATACAACCGGTTTGGAAGGTCCATCAGAAAAACAAATTGCAGTTGCTGAAAAAATCGCAAAAGGTGAGCAATTAACTCCTGAAGAAGACGCTTTGTCAGAAGAACTTTCTCCACGTGATAAAGCAAACAAAAACAGAATCTTCGCATTGTACACATTGGCAATGATCCAAAAATTACAAAGAGAAGAATTGAATCAATACATCGAAACTCAAAAAGCAAACGGTGAACAACCAATTCAACCATTGAAAATTGAAGAATTACCGGGCTACAATGATGTAGTTAACATAATCAAAAATGATTCAAGACCTGAAGTCAAAGTAGCTGCAATGCAAGCTCTACAATATATAGCTGAACCTGGTGATAAAGCAACAGTTGAAACTGCATTAGCTGATTCTTTAAATTCTAAAGATGAAGTTGTAAAAACAGCAGCACAAGAATTGTTAGCTAGATTTGACAATCCACAAGCTCCGGCTCAAGATGGACAACAAAAAGCATAAAAACAAATAAAACAAACATAATATAAAAGAGTCTAAAATTATTTAGACTCTTTTATATTATGTTTGCACAATTACTATAATCGATGCAAGTTTTTGTTTATTGCAGTTTTAGTGCTAATTTTATAGCTTCTATCATGCTATCTGCTCTTGCAATACCTTTTCCTGCAATATCATAGGCAGTTCCGGAAGATGGAGAAGTTCTAATTACATCAAGTCCTATTGTTGTATTTATGGCTTTATCAAAAGCAAGGGCTTTTATAGGACACAAACCTTGATCATGATAACAAGACAAAATAGCGTCATAAGTAGGTTTTTGTCTATTTAGATATTCAAAACCTGCTTTTGCAAACAAACTATCAGCACTCAAGGGCTGTGTTATGTTGATGTTTTCTTTGTTTAAAATTTTAACTGCAGGTTTTAAAATTTTAATTTCTTCATCTCCCAAAATTCCATCTTCTCCGGCATGGGGATTTATCGCACATAGTGCAATTTTTGGGGATTTTATTTTGTATTTTTCAACTAAAAAATCATTCAATATTTTCGTTTTATAAATAACTTCTTCAATAGTCAATTTGACATCTTTTAATGCACAGTGTCTGGTTAGAAGCATGACTTTCAAATCTTGTGCAATAAAAAGCATTTGTGCTTTTTGATTGTCATGTTTGAGAAAATTTTCTATAACTTCTGTTTGTCCATTAAAAACATGACCGGCTTTATACAATTCGGCTTTTGAGACAGGGGCTGTCACAAGAGCGTTTATTTTTTTGTTTTTTATCAAATCGCATGCGATGTTTAGTGTTTGGTAACAAACTTCGCCGTTGTTTTCGATATTTACTTCTTCTGTA
>CAKURN010000211.1 GCA_934675695.1 uncultured Candidatus Melainabacteria bacterium
TTATTATTTTTTATATTATTAGTTTTTCCTATTTTCTTTATTTTTTTCACTTTGTTTTTTCTTTGTTTCTACTTTTATACTAAAACATTTTAAATTGATTATACATTAAATAGAATTTTAGGTATCTAAATGTCTATTTTTTTTTACATTTACAATAAAATTTTACCAAACTTCACAATTGGCACAAACAAAAGTTTTTTTGTATAATTAACGATATGGCATCAAATATCTATACAAAAAACGAAATATTACAGACATTAGCTTCTAAAGGGTATTTTATAGATGTTTATACTCTTAACACTTTTTTTACAAAATGGAATATAGAAGCAATTTTTGAAGATGAACAAGGTGGAGAATTTTTTGACAAAAACGCTCTGGATTTGGTATTGAATAATTTATTTAACGCAAAAAACAAAGAACAAGAAGAAAAACCTCAACCGGACGTCAACACCCCTATTCAACAACTTCCCTCACCAAACCAAACTCAAAATCAACAGCCTGCTATTTCAGCACCACAACCAACAGCACAATTCAATGGAGCCTTTCCTAATGATACTGAAACAAATGATATTTTGAGTAATATTTCTTTATCAGATGGAAGTCCTTTAATAAACAAAGTAAAAGATGATTTAAACTTAAATATCACGCCTCCTGATATAAACATACAAGATATTCCTGATATTTCACCTATGATAGAAAGTGATATAACAGAACCCAAAAAACCTGCCGCAAAGAAAAAAATGGGCATTTTAGAAGGTGCAATGCAAACGCTTGATGAAACAACGCAACAAGAAATTCAACAAAGTCAAGAAGAAAGAAAAGAAGTTGTTAAAGAAATAGAAGAAACTGAAAAAACAATACAAGATTTTCAAAATCAAACAGAACAAATACAACCAAACAACAATACACTAAACATACAAACATCAGCTCCTCCGATGCCTCCTATGCCAATGCAAGAAAATGCTGATTTTGATGATATGAGTCTGTTGTCTGATTCTGTTGAAGTTCAAGAAAAATTCAAAGAATACATAGTAAACGAAGTTGCAAAAAAACAAGGTCTACAACAAACACCCCCAAGCAACGAATTTAAGCTCGACATTTCAGAAAGAACAATCGGTATGGTTGCAAGAACTCTTGCTAAAAAAATTGCGAAGCACGTTAGCAATATCTGCTCTGCTGATGCAAAAACAATAGCACAATTAGAAGAAATTAAACAAGAAAATAAAAAACTTGAACAAAAAGCAAAAGAACTCGAAAATCAAAACAAAAAATTAAGACTTTTGCTTGCTGAATCAAATAAAAACTTAAATTCATACAAACCCAGCATATTCGGTTTGTATAAAAAAGTCCCCCCACAATAGAAAACAAAAGAGGAATTTATGAATCAGTTAATAATGCTAGTATTAATCAGCTTGCTTGTTTTAGTACATGAAGCAGGACACTTCATTGCAGCAAGATTGTGTAATGTTAGAGTTTCACGTTTTGGAATAGGTATGCCGATTGGTCCGGAGTGGAAATTATTCAGACTGGGAAAAACCGACTTTTATATCCATGCTTTTTTATTCGGTGGATATGTTGCTTTTCCTGATGATATGGGCAATTTTAAAAAAGAAAACAATGATACAAAAAAAATAGATGAAGAAGAACTTTTGCCTTCCGATTCACCTGAATTGTATGAAAACAAAACCATATTGCAAAAACTTTTCATAGTTTCAGCAGGTGTAATAATGAATATCGTATTTGCAGTATTTCTTGTAATGGCTTGTGCAGGCTATTTTAAACACTTACCTACACAAAACCAAGATTTGTATTTTAATGGAATACAAACAACAACAGAATCAAATATTATAGAAAAAAATCTTTTAAAAGACGACAAAATTGCAAAAATCAACGGTCAAAGCATTGATTCATTGTACCAACTTCAATTTTTTGCAAAAAAATCGAGATTGTTTGATGATTATGCTCAAAATGATTTAATTGAAAAAAATCTTCTTGAATTAAAAAAATTAAATCCAAATTTGAATGAAACTATAGAAAAAGATACGGTTGTTTTTCTACCAAATACATTTGCTGAAAATGAATTAAAAGTAAATAAAAAAATACTAAAAGGGCTTGAAAAATATAAACCTGAAGGCAAAAAACTCTCTGATGAACAAATTTCAATAAGAAATGAAATATTTGGCAAAAAAACATACAAAACAAATACCAAAACAACACCGCTAGACATTGCAACAGCTTTATCAGATACCTATAAACCTCTATCAATCACCGTTTTAAGAAACAATAAAGAAGTAACTTTTAATGACATTATAGTGTCCGGAAAATCAGGTCAATTAGGCATAAAAGTGCTTGTTAAAGATATTACAATTAATACAACAACACCAAAAACAATATTTACCGGTTCAATAAAATACTGTTATATGACTACAAAAACAATGCTTGTTGGCTTGTGGCAATTAATCACAGGAAAAATCGATGCAAGCGAAATGCATGGTGTTATTGCAGTTGTTAAAATAGGCGGAGATATAATAGCCTCAAAAGGTATATTGAATGGATTGTTGCTAACTGCAATGATTAGTTTAAATTTGGCTATTATGAATTTCTTACCTATTCCTGCTCTAGATGGCGGGCATGTGATGTTTTTGGTTATTGAACAAATTACAGGAAAAAAACCGAGCAAAGAACTCAGCGACAAAATCACCAATATATTCTTTGCTCTGTTGATTGTTTTAATGATAGCAATTTGTTATAACGATATTTTTGCATTAATTACGAAAAAGTTTTAGTACAAATATTCTTTTAAATGTTGGGTTGAAGTGGCTTTTCTTAGTTTCTTCAACCCTTCTAATTCAATTTGTCTGATTCTTTCTTTAGAAAAACCTAAAATC
>CAKURN010000212.1 GCA_934675695.1 uncultured Candidatus Melainabacteria bacterium
ATATTATACTAGCAAAGTTTTTTATTCACAAGTCTTATAGATATAAAAACGAGGGACGAATGAAAATAAATAACGCCATCACAACCATGACTTCTTTTGCATATAACAAAGAATTTCATGACGAAATAAAAAATAAACTAGTTCACCAAAAGAAAAATAAAGCAATTGCAGCGACTCTCCTTAATTTAGAAGCTGAATCACTTGCAATAGAAGATAGAATTAATGCACTTGAAAAAACTTATGGCGGAGTACATCAGCCAAGCTATCAGATTTTGGTCGATTGTTTAAAAAATCTAAAAATCACAATATCCGGTTATTTTGAAAAATATTTCCCAAAATTTGAATATAATAAAAGAAGTCTTGATGAATATTCAGAAGAAATCAAAAATTGCACTAATGCGGAAAGTCACTACTGGCGCAACGAATTGCAAGAGGCTTTGAATTTAGTTCCTTTTACTAATGACGATGACGAAGAAGATACAGTTAATAATAACAATAGTGAAGACATATTTTTCGATTACAGAAATTCTGAATTTATAAAAGAATCAAAACCAAATGTCGAAGAAGCCGAAATAAAGTTCGCACAACAAGACCAATGCGACATTCTCACTCCGTATGTTCCAACAGCTTCGTCACCAAAGAGTTTAGATGATGTTGTTGGTTTAGAAGAAACTAAAAAGACCCTACAAGAAGAAGTTATCGACTATTTTGAACACCCTGAATTAATCCAAATGGATAAAGAAGAATACGGAATCAGTCCTACTAGCACTATTTTATTCTATGGCCCTCCAGGGTGCGGAAAAACATACATTACGGAGGCTCTTGCTAATCAATCAGGTATTGATATGTACAAAATGGATATATCAAAGATAGGTTCAAAATTCGTCAACCAAACAGCAAGCAATATTCAAAAAGCATTTGATTATTTAGGAAAAGTAACTAAAGAAACAGGAAAACCCGTACTGTTATTTATGGACGAGATAGATTCGCTTGCAATAAATAGAAAATCATCTTCGGGTGATTCTTCAGAAAATTTAAAAACAACTTCTACATTATTGAAACTAGTGCAAGAAGCAAAAGACAAAAACATAATAATCATTGCAGCGACAAATATGAGAGATACAATGGATGATGCTTTGATAGATAGATTTGAAACTGAAACATATTTTGGTCTACCTGATAAAGACGGTATAAAAAACCTTCTAAAAACAAAATTGACTAAACTATCAAAAGGACAAAATTTAGCACAAAATGATGAAGATTTAGACAAAGTAGCAAATGAATTGTTAGGTTATTCAAATCGTTCTGTTGTACATATATTGGAAAAAGCGGCAAAACTGGCAAGAAGAAATTCAAGAAGTGATATAACATCTGACATATTCAAACAAGCAATAGAAGAATGTGGCTACGAAAAAATAAAAGAAGAAAAATATCAAAAAAATAACGCAACCAAAAAAATTGGTTTTATGGCTTAAAAATCAAATGTTTTAATTGAGATATTTTTGTTTTTATAATATTAGAATTTTTAAACACAAAAAAAGGTAGATAAATAAAATTAACAAAAACGCAAAAATATGCTGAAAATCTGTTTTGTTTTTCTGTTAATTGATTATAAAGCAAAGGTTTTGGGCAGTTGCAATTTTTAAATATGCAAGGAAGCGGTTTTTTGTATAGTGAAAAATTTTTGTCATTAATATTGCCTAAAAAATTTGTTTTAAAAAACCTAGATGAATAACAGCGATAAACATTCCCATCTTCATATATAACAGCACTTTTTACACCTGCGTAACAAATTTTAGAAAAAGTTTTTTGATTGTTTTCTTGTTTTTCTAAATGATGATTTAAAAAACGAATTTTTTGGTAAGAATAAGTTATATTTTTATTTTTTGCAAACTCCAACAGTTCATTTAAGAGTTGTGTTTTTTTATCATTCATTTCAAAAATCGGAAACAAAAAATTTATTGTTGTAGTTTTTGGTTTTAATAAAAGAAATTTTTCTAATTTTTCAAAAAGTTCATTAGTGTTTTTGTACTGTTTAAAAATTTCATCAAAATGAAAACTAATATCGTAATTAATTAAAGAATCATCTAAAATTTCAAAGATTTTTTTATATTTTGATACTTCAAAAGAAAAATTGGTGATTAAATTAATTTTAAAACCTTTGTTTTTAATTTCTTTAATTAAATCATAAAATTCAAAATGACATACAGCTTCGCCACCTGTTATTGTTATTTCAAAATCTTTTTCTATATTGTCTAAAAATCTTAAAAAATTATCGATTGTTTTTTTTGAAGCATGGTTTTTATTTTTTATTTCACACTTGCTTTGTGAACAATAAACACAATGATATGTGCATTCTTGAGTAATTATAAAATCGATAAATTTTTCTTTTTTCATAAAAATAATTATAACATTAAAAAATCCCGCCTTGGTGGGCGGGATTTTGATATAGAACTAAAATTAATATCTGTAGTGAACAAATGCTTTGTTTGCTTCAGCCATTTTGTGTGTATCTTCTTTCTTCTTAACAGCTGAACCCATAGAATTTGAAGCGTCCATGATTTCGTTTGTTAGTTTTTCAATCATAGATTTACCGCCTCTTTTTCTTGCAGCTTCAATGATCCATTGAGAAGCAAGAGCAGTACCTCTATCAGCTTTTACATCGATAGGAACTTGGTAAGTAGAACCACCGATACGACGAGCTTTAACTTCGATTAATGGAGTAGCATTTGTAAGAGCTTTTTTAAATGTTTCGATTGGTTCAGATTTAGTTTTTTGTTGAACTTGTTCCATTGTAGTGTAGAAAATTCTTTGAGCAACAGATTTTTTACCTTTTTTCATTAATCTGTTGATGAATTTTGCTATATCTACACTGTTATATAT
>CAKURN010000213.1 GCA_934675695.1 uncultured Candidatus Melainabacteria bacterium
AAACAACAACCTTTTGCCTGATTTTGAAGGTGAAAGTAACAAAAAAGAGATTAGTGTAATTTCTAAATTCGTAAGAAATTTACTCACTCTAAAAAACCCTGACAGTATGATTAAAGAAGCTGATAGCAACGGGCTTAAAAAGACCCTTGGAGCATTTGATCTTATTATTTTAGGGGTTGGTGCAATTATAGGAAGCGGGATTTTTACTGTTGTCGGTATAGCGGCAAAAGGCTCAGCAACGAGTCTTGGTGCAGGTCCGGGGCTTATTGTATCAATGATATTAGCATCTCTTGCTTGTATTTTTTCTGCTTTATGTTATTCAGAATTTGCTTCAATGATACCTGTTGCAGGTAGTGCTTATGTTTATACCTATGCAACAATGGGCGAATTTATGGCGTGGATGATAGGCTGGATATTGATGTTAGAATATCTTGTTGCTTATATTGCTGTTGTTTCTGCTTGGAGCGGTTATTTTATGCAATTTATCGCAGGTTTTTCAAACTTTTTACCGGATTGGTTAGTCAACCCTCCTACATATTTAATCCATGACTATTCAACAGTAGCTTCAGAATTGGCTTCTAAAGGTCAAGATATCCACAGTGTTGTACCGCATATTTTTGGTGTAATTCCATTCTGTATTAATTTACCCGGAATATGTATGACACTATTAATTATGGGATTATTGATTAAAGGTATACAAGACACAACTAAAATGGCGGGTCTTATGGTTGCAATCAAACTCGGCGTTGTGTTTATGTTTATATTAACCGGCATGTTTTATATAAAACCTCACAACTGGACACCTTTTGCACCAAATGGTTTAGAAGGCATCTTTATGGGAGCGTTTATAATCTTCTTTGCATATATTGGTTTTGACGCCATTGCAACTGCAGCAGAAGAAACAAAAAACCCACAAAAAAACATTCCAATCGGTATCATTGGCTCATTGGTGATTTGTACAGTTGTTTATGTACTCGTTGCACTTGTTTTAACAGGTATGGTTCCTATTTCAGATATCGATGTTCAAGCACCAATCGCATCAGCAATGGCAGGTGTCGGACAAAATTGGATTGCAGGTTTGATTTCGATAGGTGCTCTTACAGGTTTAACATCAGTATTGTTGGTTATGATGTTAGCAGGTACAAGAATTTTATATTCAATGAGCAGAGATGGCTTTTTGCCTAAAATTTTACAAACTTTGCACCCAAAATTTAACACTCCGCATGTGTTGACTCTTTTAGTTGGTATTATTTGTATATGCGGAATGTTTGTTTTAGATATTTCAACAGCAGCAGAATTATGTAACTTTGGTACTTTTACATCATTTATTATTGTTTGTGTTGCGGTTTTGATATTGAGAAAAACTCAACCGGAAAGACATAGACCATTTAAAGTACCTTTTTCACCATTTTTACCTACAGCAGGTATTATTTGTTGCGGTGGATTAATGTTCTATTCTATGCAATTTTTGAAAACATCTAGAGTTTTATTCCCTATTTGGATTGTAATAGGTATTATAATATATTTCTTATATGGATACAAAAAACAAAGAAATATTCTAAACAACGAAAATCAAGAGGACTGCGATGGTTAAAAATATAATTAAAAATCTTTTAACCGTTAAATCAGCTCAAGAATTGCTCGATAGGGCAAATAAAAGCTCTTTAAAAAAAACTTTAAATGCTTTTGATTTATTTATTATAGGAATAGGTGCAGTTGTCGGCACAGGGATTCTTACAATAGTAGGAACTGCCATACAAGGCGGTCCGGAAAGCGTTGGAGCAGGACCTGCGATTATTATATCTATGGTATTAGCTGCAATTGCTTGTGTATTTTCTGCACTTTGCTATTCAGAGATTGCTTCTGCAATTCCTGTTTCGGGTTCAGTTTATACTTACTGCTATGCAACATTAGGTGAATTTATGGCTTGGATAGTAGGTTGGGTTTTAATGCTGAATTATGTAATCGGCAACGTGACTGTTTCGAGCAGTTGGTGCGGTTATTTGACTCAACTTTTAAAAGGATTTTCAAATTATTTACCTGATTTTGTTGTTAATTTTCCACTGTGGCTAAGATCAGACGTGCGTTCTATCTATATTATGTGCGAAAAATACGGACTGGATGTTCACGATAAAATGCCATTTTTGTTTGATAAAATTCCTGTCGCATTTAATCTTCCGGTTATATTGTTGACTTTATTTGTGACTCTTATTTTAATTAAAGGAATAAAAGAATCAACAAGATTTGCAACAGTAATGGTTTGTTTGAATTTGTTGATGATATTTTCATTTATTTTAGTTGGTGCTTTTTATGTAAAACCTGAAAACTGGGTACCTTTTGCACCAAATGGAGCAAGTGGTGTATTGATGGGAGCATTTATAATTTTCTTTGCATATATTGGTTTTGATGCTGTTTCTACAGCTGCAGAAGAAACAAAGAACCCACAAAAAGACTTGCCGATTGCAATTTTAGGAACATTGAGTTTTTGTACAATATTATATATTCTTGTTGCATTGATATTAACAGGAATTTCACCAATATCACAAATCAACCCGCAAGCTCCGATTGCAACAGCACTTCATTTAATAAACAAAGACTTTTTAGCGGGTTTTATTTCTGTTGCTGCAGTTTGTGCTTTGGCATCAGTATTTTTAATTTGTCAATTGGCTTCTACAAGAATTTTATATGCAATGAGCAGAGATAAATTTCTCCCAAGAAGCCTCAGAGCCTTGCACAAAAAGCACAGGACTCCATACGCACTCACATGGTGCGTTGGTATAGTGATTGTTGTTTGCAGTTTATTTATGGATTTAAATATTTCAGCTGAATTGTGCAATTATGGAACATTTACTTCATTCATTGCAATATGTATCGCAG
>CAKURN010000214.1 GCA_934675695.1 uncultured Candidatus Melainabacteria bacterium
TGGCTTTGGTTTGCAGGATTTGTTTTCATCAGAATGGCAAAAGCCAGATTTCATTCTTTTATGTACAAAGGAATAGAAAATCTCGAACAACGTGACAAAACAAAAGCAATTATTTTTTATACAAACCACAACAACTGGTGGGACGGGATTATTGGTTTTCATGTTGCAAGATTTATTATGAAAGGCAGATTGCGTCTAATGATAGAAGAAATGAACAGATTTCCTCTATTTCAGTATATCGGCTGCTTTCCCGTAAACAAAAAAACGCCTCAAGATGCTATAAAAGCTCTTAAATATGCAGCAACTACGCTAGACAAGCCTGATATAAATTTTTGGCTTTTTCCACAAGGTATCATTAGACCCCCACACTATAGACCGGAAGTCTTTCAGTCGGGTTTAGCTTATTTAGTACAAAATGCCGTCAAAAATTACGGTGGCGTAAATATTTGTCCTGTTTCCGTTAATTACACATTTTTAAGACAAGACAGACCCGAAGTCGTACTTGAATTTGGCAAAGTTCAAACATATCACGAATTTAATGAAGATAGAAAATCCTTCTGCCACAAATTAGAAAGAGAATTTGAACAATTCTGCGACAACCAACAATTCCAAATTTCAAAAGGAAATTTTGACGGCTATAGATATTTTTTCATTAAAAAACTCAGCTGGTGGCGAGATATAGAAAGAAGACTCAAAAACATAGGCATGAAAGATAACGACAAACAGTAAAATGTCTTTTGATAATATAAATTTTTCTTGTATAAATAATTTTTTAAATAACAATTCAAAAGGAAACATTGTTCTATCTGGGCTTTTGAGTCCTTTTGATTTGTTTTTGATTAATTTTATTAAAAAAACAGGCAAAAAAATCCTCTACATCACGCCTGACGAGCAATCTGCCCTCAAAAATCAAAAAGACTTAGAAAATCTTCTCGACATAAATTCACAAGTCATTCCAAACCAAGAAATAAGTTTTTATTCTGAATTAGAAAAAAATTACTACATTTACCAAGAACAGATAAACACCCTATTAACAAAGCCTGACGTGGTTTTTGCCCCTGTAAAATCTCTCCTTGAAAAATTCAACAATGAAGATTTTTATAAAAACAACATCATAAACTTAAAAAAAGGCGACACTGTCGATTATTCAAAAATAGCACTAGATTTGGTTTCTATGGGGTATAAAAGAGTAACGACAGTATCAGATATCGGAGAATTTGCTCTTAGGGGCGATATTTTAGATATTTATGCTCTAAAAGCTAACCCATATAGGATAGAGTTTTTTGCTGACACTATAGAAGACATCAGATTTTTCAACCCACAAAGTCAAAAAAGTTTCAAAAACATAGAACAAGCCCAAATTCTACCTTTGTACAAATTTATTTTAAATAACGAAAACAAACAAAATTTCAAAAATAAAATTTCAAAAATAAAAGACGAAAACGAATTTTCTTCCAAAATAAAAGAAGAATTAATAGAAAAAATCGAAGAAACAGATTATTTTGAAGGGATTGAATACTATCAAAATTACTTTTTAGAAGAAGATTTTTCAATTTTGGATTTTTTAAATGATTATGTTGTAATTTTTAAAGAAAGTTCCCAAATATATTCAAAATACGAATACTATGACGATTTTTTCAACCAAAATTACAAAGACGCTCTTAGTTCAAATTTCAAACTTCCTCTTGAAAAACTAAACCACTTCTCGATTGATTTTTTTAAAGAAAAAATCAAAAAATTCAAAGTCTTCTCTATAGATAATTTCTTAAACGATGATTACGATAAAATCATAGAATTTTCTATGTCATTGCCTCCGATTTTTTCATCAAACATAAAAGATATCTCAAAATTCATCAAAAAATCGCTTAACGAAAACTTTAAAATCCACATCTGCACAAATTTTCCTTCACGTTTGAAAGAAATTTTTGACGAAGTAGAAATTTTTTCCGATGATATTATGTATCACCCCGATATTTCAACAGGCGGTGCAATTTTAGAAGACGAAAAAATCTCAAAAGACAAAATTCTCATTTTATCTGATAAAGAACTCTTTAACAAACATTCTAGAGATATCACAATAAAAAAATACACTTCAAACAAACAATCAGCAGATTTTATCGATTCAATCAACGATATCAAAATAGGTGAATATGTTGTCCATTCTATCCATGGAATAGGTATCTACAACGGCATAACAAAACAAATCATCGATGATATCCAAAAAGATTACTTGGAAATTCAGTTTTCAGGCTCAGACAAACTATTCATGCCTGCAGAACAAATAAATCTTCTTTGCCGTTACAGAGGCTCAAACACTGCACCAAAATTGTCTAAAATGGGCGGAACTTCTTGGGAAAATATTAAAGCAAAAGCAAAAAAAGAAGTCGAACTCGTCGCATACGATTTGTTAGATTTGTATGCAAAAAGAAAAATTGCACAAGGGATAGAGTTTTTACCCGACACGCCTTGGCAAAATGAGATGGAAGACAATTTTGAATACACTGAAACAATAGACCAAATGAAAGCAATAAACGATGTTAAATCTGATATGGAACAGCAAAAACCAATGGATAGACTCGTTTGTGCCGATGTTGGTTTTGGAAAAACAGAAATCGCTCTAAGGGCAATTTTTAAAGCAATCATGAGCGGTTACCAAGCAGCATTCATTGCCCCTACTACGATTCTTACTATGCAGCATTTTGAAACATTAAAAGAAAGATTTGAGCCTTTTAATGTAGAAATCGGGCTGTTAAATAGATTTTGTAGTAAAAAAGAACAAAAACAACTCATAGAAAAAATCAACGATGGAACGCTGGATGTGGTCATTGCAACGCATAGAT
>CAKURN010000215.1 GCA_934675695.1 uncultured Candidatus Melainabacteria bacterium
GAATAGGATTAATATTATATGCAAACTCTACAAGCTGTTATAACAGGCTCTATTCAGGGGTTGAGCGAATTTTTACCGATATCAAGTTCTGCTCACATTGTTTTTTCAAACACATTGTACAATTTGATTACAAATTCAAATCATGTATTAGAAGCAAATCCTGAAGAAATATTTTTTGATATAATGGTTCATTTAGCGACTTTGGTTGCTGTTGTAATCTACTTTTTTAAAGATTTAAAAACTATTTTTGTTGACTTTTTTAAAAGCTTAAAAGAAAAAAAATACGAAAATGAGAATTTTAAATTGACTCTATATATCATGTTATCAACAGTAATTACAGGCGTTGTTGGTTTGCTTATAAAAGACAAAGTAGAAAATTTAATCAATTATCCAAAATATATTTGCTTTTTCCTTTTTGGCACCGGCTTAATATTGCTTTTTAGCGAAAAATTTTACAAAGGAAATAAAGAACTAAACCTAAAAACAACAATACTAACCGCAATAGCACAGGGTTTGGCGGTTTTCCCCGGATTTTCCAGAAGCGGTTTAACTATTTCGACTGCATTATTTAACGGAATGGATAGAATCAAAGCTGCAAGATTTTCATTTTTGATGAGTATTCCTGTAATATTACTTGCTTCTATGATTTATCCTTTAATTGAAATTGATTTTAGTGAATTTTCAACATTTAATTTTAAAGCAATAATTCTGGGCTTTTTGGCTTCTTTTGTTGTTGGATATTTATGTATAAAATATTTTATGAAAATGTTATCTAAAATCAGCCTAAAAGTGTTTGGATATTATTGTACAATAGCTTCTGTTATGCTGTTTTTACTATTTCAATTCTATTATCATATTTAATTTTTAGGTCATTTGTATTTGGCAGCTTGCTTAAATAATCCATCATTGTTTTATCTTTGTCGTAATCTAGAGTTTCTGTTTCAAATTTTGGTGCAAGTTCCGGTGTTTCACCATCTTTTTGTGCCATAAATGTATCATAAGCTGCTGAATATGTGACATTTTCTGATGGATTGTTGATATCTAGAGGAGTAATGTTACCTTGTTTATCTACAATATTCATCTCAAGAAGATTACCTTTGTCGTCTATCTTATAAGAAAAACCGCTTCCTTGTATAAGCCCCGGTTCTCCGTTTTGACTTGAAAATGTTGCTTTTGCTGCATTTTTCACTGCTTCAACAAGCTGTTTTTGAGTTAGTTTTGTCTTTATTAAATTGTTTTTCATAGGTGCAGATTCTGTAACATCTCTTTGTGTTAAAGTACCTAGTTTTGGAACTTTTCTAATGTTTGCAGAATTGATTAGTGCAACATCGACCCCTAATTCTTCTTTCATAGAATCTGCAACGGTGCATGTCCAGCCGCATGGCTCTATTCTTCTATTTTCAGGTAGTGGTTCAACATAAGTCAAATTGCCTATTTTTTCACTTTTGCCCATTTTTTCATTTTTTATGTATTCTATTGCAGGAGATTTTTCTTGATTTGTACTCGGGGTTAATTGATTGTTTACTTTTGTAATAATACCGTTGTCGTCAAATTCTACATCCAGATTTCCGTAGTATTTTCCATTTTCACCTGCTTGTGTAATGATGACAGGTTCTTTTGATTTTGACTGCAAAAGATTTTCGCCTTCTTTTGCACCTTTAACAACAGTATGGCTGTGCCCGCCAATTATGATATCAACGCCATCCAAATTTTGTGCCAATTCTTTGTCTGTTTCGTAGCTGGAGTGAGATAGCATTATTATTTTGTTTATGCCTTGGCTTCTTAAATTGTTAATTTCTTCTTGCAAATGTTCTACTGTGTCATCAAAATCGTCTACTTCAATGCCATCTTGTACAGCTTTTTTTGTACAAGATTTAAAATCTTGTGGCATAGCACCTACTATACCGAATTTTTCGCCATTTTTTTCTATGATTAGAGATTTTTTGACGAGTTGTTTTAATGTTTCGTTATCAAATTCAACATTTGTTGCAACAAATGGCATCGTTCTTTCTTTTAGGGCATCAACAAAGCCTTCTTTGCTTGCATCTATTTCGTGGTTTCCGATGGCTGATGCGTCTACTTGCATTAAATCTTGCATCAAATCGAATATAAATTCATTTTTTTTGGTGTCGCCACCGGAACAGTTGTCCCCTGCTGAAAGAATTAAATTTGGAGTAGTTGAATGTTTCGCTCTAAAATCTTTTGCGGCATTAACTATCCCTGCCATTTGGTCAGAATTTCCATGGGTATCGTTGTAGTAATATATTGATAGTTTGCTATTTCCCTTTTCAAAAGTGTCTTTTGTCGGTTGGGATAATATTCCTCTTTGGTTAAGAAGTTGGTTCAAAAACGGACTGTGTGCTTTTTGTGTTTGAGCTGTTTGAATTCCGCCCGTAAAATTAAAATTTCTAATTACTTTCATCATACAAACATAAAACTACTAAATGAAAAAAATTGCTAATATGTTAATTTTTTTTAATAAATTTAGTTGATTTAATTTTGTGTATTTTTTTATATACTTTTCAAAGTTAGATTTTAAAGGTGAATTATGCCTGCCACAACAAAAACAAATACTAAAAAACAACAAAAAACAGCACAGCTAGAAGTTGTTAAACCGGTTAAAACAAAACCTTATAACGATATTGACCTAAACAATTGGAAAATGTATAGCGAAATAAAAACAGGCACTTGGTGGGAATTTGCTTCTCGTGACAAGTCTAACGGTCACAGCTATGATTACCATGGCAACTACATTCCACAGATTGCGACACAGCTTCTTGAACGTTATACAAAGAAAAACGATATTGTTCT
>CAKURN010000216.1 GCA_934675695.1 uncultured Candidatus Melainabacteria bacterium
ATTGGCTTGAAAGAAAAGGAATTAAGCACGAATACTTGTCCGGAAAAACAAAAGACCGTCAAGCAGTAGTTGAAAAATTCAACAACGACCCTACTATTCCTATTTTCTTAGTTTCTTTAAAAGCAGGCGGTACAGGATTGAATTTGACAGGTGCAGATTATGTAATCCACTATGACCCATGGTGGAATCCTGCAGTTGAAGACCAAGCAACAGATAGGGCTTATCGTATAGGACAAACCAAAAAAGTATTTGTATATAGACTCATCACAAAAGGAACTGTTGAAGAAAAAATCCAAGCATTGAAATCCAAAAAACGTTCTCTTGTTGATAGTGTAATTTCAATTGATAGAAATATAGTAAAATCACTCACATACCAAGACATTAAAGACATCTTCTCAATTTAGGTTGTTAATTTTTAGCAATTTTCTTCTTATATTGTTTTGAAATTTATAAAATTATTCTTTAATGTTATTTATTTTTTAATTTTTTTGCTAACAAAAGTCTTTTAAGCTAATATAAATATAACCTCTCTATGAAAGTAAATTTTTTAAAAACATTTCCATTATCAAGTTTGAATTTTGGCAAGGTTTTTGACGTAAGAAAAATCGAAAACCTCTACTGTCCTGCCTGCGGAAGTATGATGTTTAGCCATGAACAAAGTAGACAATTTTGTAGAGATTTATCACAAACCTCTGGAGATGAATTAATAAAATCAATAGAAAAATATGAAGAACTAAACGCTCCAGATACCAATCTAAAAGTATTTAATTCAAAACAACAAGAAATTTTAAACAGAATAAAAACTGTTGCAAAAGACCACCAAGATTATGATTTAAGTGATATAGTTTCTTATTTAGCACAAGAAATAAGTCAAGAGCGTTTTTCTTATTCAACAAAAGAAATTTTATCAAAATACTCTATTCCGCATTATGACGCAAAGCCAACTTTGGACGATGAGGATTATGCAGATGTGTTTTTCTTGAATTGCAGAAACAAAGGTTATTCGTCTTGCGAAATTGCAAAAAAATTCATAAAAAACAAATATCCAACAATAGAACATATTGTTCCTGTTAGCGATTCCGGCATAAATAACAAATCAAACTATCTTTGCGATTGCAATGAATGTAATAGCAATAGAGGCTCAACCCCTTTTTTATTATGGGTAAAAAATATTCCAGATTTTGAAGACAATTTGCAAATTCAAATTAATCAAATAAACAAAGCTCTAAAAACTTCTCTACTAGATGAAAGTTACTCAAACTACCCAAAAACTCTTTCAAAAACCGTTCACGACTTGAGCGATGGAAAAATAAATATCATAGTTTAGTTCATTAAGCTTTTTATCTTTTTTATTTCATCTCTCAATTGAATTGCTTTTTCAAAATCAAGCGACTTTGCCGCTTTTTGCATTTCTGTTTCCAGTTTTTTAAGCAATTTTGGCAAATCTTTTGTTTCTATATCCATTTCAACTAAAGTTTGTGCAACTATGTCTTCTGTGCTTCTGTAGCTTTGAACCAAAGACAAAAGATTGTTTTGGATAGATTTTTTGATTGTTTTTGGAACTATGTTGTGTTTTTTGTTGTATTCTATTTGCAATTTTCTTCTGCGTTTTGTTTCTTCTATTGCTATATTCATAGAATCTGTAATTTTATCTGCATACATAATTACTCTGCCACTGGAGTTTCTGGCACTTCTGCCTATTGTTTGTATTAAAGAAGTTTCACATCTTAAGAATCCTTCTTTATCAGCGTCCATAATCGCAACTAAAGAAACTTCCGGAATATCAAGCCCTTCTCTTAGTAAATTTACACCAACCAAAATATCAAATTCACCCAATCTCAAATCACGAAGAATTTCGACTCTTTCTATCGATTTTACTTCGCTATGAAGATATCTTACTTTTAGATTTTGGTTTTGAAGATAGGTTGTTAGTTCTTCTGCCATTTTTTTGGTCAATGTAGTAATAAATACTCTATCACCTTTTTCTATCGTTGATTTTGCTTCTTTTATCAAATCTTGAACTTGTCCTATTGTAGGTTTGACCGTAATTTCAGGGTCTAATAAACCTGTCGGACGAATAATTTGTTCAACTATTTTTGTGATTTCTTGTTTTTCAAAATCTGATGGAGTAGCTGAAATAAAGATTTTTTGCCCATTTTTGTTGTTGTTTTCAAATGAAATTTTTTGCCAAAATTCATCAAACGTCAAAGGTCTGTTGTCTTTTGCACAAGGCAATCTAAAACCATAATCAACAAGCACTTCTTTTCTTGCTTTATCTCCAAAATACATACCTTTCAATTGTGGAATTGTAACGTGAGATTCATCGATTACAACCAAATAATCATCTCCGAAATAATCAAGCAAAGTCGCCGGAGGCGAGCCTTTTTTTCTTCTTTCTATTATTCTTGAATAATTTTCAATCCCTGAACAATAGCCCATTTCTTTAATCATTTCAATATCGTAATTTACCCTTTGGGAGAGTCTTTGAGCTTCTACGATTTTGTTTTCGTTTTTTAATTCTACTAATCTTTCATTTAGTTCTTGTCTTATTAAATCGCAAGTTTCATCAACATTATCATCATCTGACAAATAATGCACAGCCGGATAAATAACGATTTCTGCAGGTTTTTCTAATATTTCACCCGTTAGAGCATCGATTCTTGTTATAGATTCTATTTCGTCGCCAAAAAACGAAATTCTATTTATTACTTTTTCATAGCTTGGCATTATTTCAACTACATCGCCTCTAGCACGAAAAGTCGAACGTTTCAGTTCAACATCGTTTCTTTCATATCGAACACC
>CAKURN010000217.1 GCA_934675695.1 uncultured Candidatus Melainabacteria bacterium
GTGACAAATTGTAATATGCTTCATAAAAATCAGGTTTGAGTTTTATTGCTTTATTAAACAAATCAATAGAACCGTTGATATCATCTTGTTTGTACAAATCAATTGCTTGGTTGTATTTGATTGTAGCTTCTTCTGTGCTGTCTGCAAATGCATTCAACGAAATCAATGATAAAAATAGAAATATTGAAATTACAAGTTTCTTTTTCATGCTATCATTATAGCAAAACGCAATAAAACTACAAGATTTTTTTTGAAGGAATAAGATGATAATTTTAGCACTAGAATCAAGTTGCGACGAAACAGCAGCAGCAATCGTAAAAGACGGAAGACAAGTCCTATCAAACGTTGTATCGAGTCAAATAAAAATCCATGAAAAATTTGGCGGTGTAGTACCGGAAGTTGCTGCTCGAGAACACTTAAATTCAGTCAATATGGTAATAGAAGAAGCCTATAAACAAGCTCAAATTACCCCAAAAGAAATTGACGCATTCGCATCAACCGTTGGCCCCGGGTTGGTTGGGTGTTTGCTTGTTGGGATGAATGCTGCAAAAACATTATCTCTTGTTCACAACAAACCCTACATTGGCGTAAATCACCTAAATGCCCACGTTTGTGCAAATTTTATTAATAGTGATTTAAAACCGCCTTTTGTGTGTTTGTTGGTTTCAGGCGGACACAGTCAGGTTATTTATGTAGAAGACTACTCAAAACAAACTATAATGGCACAAACAATAGATGACGCTGTAGGAGAAGTCTACGATAAAGTCGCAAGATTGTGTTCTATTCCTTATCCTGGGGGAATTTTGTTAGACAAAATGGCAAAAGATGGAAACCCAAACGCTTTCGATTTTCCTGAAGCAAAAGTCAAAGAAGATGAGTTTTCTTTTTCCGGTTTAAAAACAGCAGTTTTAAGAGAAGTCAAAAAATTCAACAAAGAAAACCTCCCAAAAGCCGACATAGCGGCAAGTTTTCAATATAGAATAGCAGATACTTTAATCAAAAAAACTAAAAAAATAGCAGACAAATTAAACTGTAAAACAATCGTTCTAGCAGGCGGTGTTGCAGCCAATTCAGAACTTAGAAAAAGAGTAGAAGAACTAAAATTAAAAGGCTACAAAACACAAGCACCCGAACTAAAATACTGTACAGATAACGCTTCTATGGTTGCAAGCTGTGCCTATTTTAACCCAATCAAATGCGAAAACCCTTTGTTACTCGAAGTTTTTTCAAGAGATAAAAACTAAACCTTGAATAAAAAATGCCTGATGTGGAATATTATTAAAAGATATTTTGATAAAGGATTATTTTATGATTTCAGGTGTTTCAAACGGAAGTGAAATGTCTTCTTCTAATATTAAAAATTCTTCAGGCAAACTAAACAAAATCGAAGTAGTAAAAAAAGGCGAAGCCGGCTATCTTCCTGCAATGGACGAAGACAACGACGGTGTCGTTACTATGGAAGAATTTAACAATTACTGCAGCGAAAATGGTGTATCAGAAGACGAAAAATTAAAACTTCTTTCTGTAATTAATTCTGCAAAACAAACGAAAAAAATAAACGAAGAAATGCAAGCAAAACAAAAAGAAGAAAAAACACAAGAAAACAAACAAGAAAACAAAATAATCTACGCTAAAAAAGGCGATGACGAGTACAACGAAATAATGGACGAAAATAAAGACGACGTTGTGACTTATGAAGAATACATCAGATATTGCCAAAACAAAAAACAAAACGAAAAACAACCGGAAAACAAAGTCGAACAAGCATATTCAAATGAAGATACTGAAGATACAGAAGAAATAACTGTAGAAACAGAAGCATAGATTTTTTTCTTTTTTATTTATAATAATAAAAAAGAGGGAAATTTATGTTTAAATTAGATACAAAAAAATGTGTAAAATGCAAAAAATGCGTCTTAGATTGTACAACAGGTGCAATAGAATTAGATGAAAAAAATCAACCCATGATGAAACACACAGAAAAATGCATAAAATGTGAACATTGTTTTGCTGTTTGTCCTGTTGGTGCAATTACATTTAACAATAAAGACCCAAAAAATTCAGAATCTGTCGAGCTTTTTTGTAGTGAAGAACTCTTGAAACTAATAAAATCAAGAAGAAGTACAAGAAAATTCCAGAAAAACAATGTTTCAAAAGAAACGATTGAAAAACTGAAATCTATGCTAAAATACACCCCAACAGGCTGTAACAATCACAAACTTCAATTTTCTTTTATAGAAGATATAGAAGTTATGGACGATTTTAGAAACAAAGTAAATTCTAAAATTCTTCACTTTTTCAACAAAAAACCCGTTAAATTTCTTCTCAATCGAATGAACAAATTTTCAAAATACAAAGACGCATTTTTAAATGGAGAAGACGTAATATTCAGAAACTGCCCTCACGCTGTTGTTGTATCTGCTCCAATCACTGCACCTTGCCCTGTACAAGATGGGATTATTGCTTTAACGTATTTTGAATTGTATGCAAATAGCCTTGGATTAGGGACATTGTGGTGTGGATTTTTCCAAGCAATATTAAAAATCTTCCCTGAGTTTTGTGAATATTTAAAAATTCCAAAAGGCTACACTCCTATATATTGTATGCTTTTTGGAAACAAAGACATAGAATACAAAAGAACAATTCAGCCTGAAGACTATGATTATGTTTCGATACAAAAGACAGATGAAAAAATTGACTTTTGGCAAAAATTAAAAAGAAGAATTACAAATTCTATCAGATAACAAAAAAAAGCCTCTTTTTCAAGAAAAAGGGGCATTTATTGGTTGAGTATTATAT
>CAKURN010000218.1 GCA_934675695.1 uncultured Candidatus Melainabacteria bacterium
CCATATATTTGTCTTGGTTTACCAATTTTACCCATTCAGGCATTAATGTAATTACAGATGGTTGACCAACTTTTGTAGCACCGAGTGTTTTTGTATAATAGTAATAGTATTTGTTATCCTTAAATTTGTTTGCTTTAAATATATCAAGAAATGGGTTTAGGTATTGAACATTTGTTTGTTCTGTTGTTTGTTGACCTAAAGATCCACTAATTTTGTATGAAGTGTCATCAGTAGAAGTTGTAGGGTATGTATCAATTTTTGAAGCTGCAACATCAATAACGTTACTGCGAGCAGGCAAACCAGATGTGCTTGTACCTTCATTATCATCAATAAATGTACCAACTACAGGTTCATAACCGCTACCGGTTGGTGAAATTGCAGCTGAAGAAGGTTTAGCACCAATAGTATTACCTGAAACGGTTCTTTGGTCTTTTCCAAGAACAGTTTTTGCATAATCAGAACTAACTGTAGTAGGGTTTTGTGCAACTGCAGAACCACCTGCACCACCAGCACCTACTGCAAACAATTCAAACTTTGTAACACCTTTTGGAGGAGTAAATTTACATTTGCCTCCGGGTAGAGTTGAACATTTTACAGGTTGATCGCATTTTGTAGAAGATTTGCAATATCTTTGCCAAGGTTCAAGATCCGCTGGTTTATAATTGTGGTTGTCTGATGGATCACCATTGCCGTTTTTAGGGGCATTATATGCCTCATACCAACCTTTTGGATTTTTTATAGTAGAAGAAGTCGAAAGATTGGGGAGTTTTCTTGTTAATACAGGGGTAAGACCTGCAATTGCAATACCTGCAACCACAAGAGCAACAATAGCATAAGCTATTGAAATGGCAGGTTTAAATTTCGTTGTTGTTCTTTTTGCCTTGTTCATAAATACTTCCTTACATGCAAATAACTAACTCAAAAGATGTACTGTTACGTATTTCAAGTTAGCTATTCAATTGATTAATGCTTTATTCAAATTTATATATTCTTTTATAAATTTTCATAATGGTAATATACCACGTTTTGATATATGTGTAAAACTTTGTTAAGAAATAACACCGTAATCTTTACCTAATTTTTCAATTATTGAAACGGCTTTGTCTATTTGCTCATAAGTCAAATCTTTCATGGTACAAAGTCTTAATCTGCATTCTTTTCTTCTTACCGCAGGATATGTAACAATATTTACATAAACACCTTGCTGTCTGAGTTTTTCATACATATCAAATAATATGGGTTCATTATTAATCATAACAGGTACAACAGCAGATTGTGTATGACCGGTGTCAAAACCTGCATCGTTGAGTTTTTGTTTAAGATATTCGGTTTTTTCAAGAAGTTCTTTTCTGCCTGCTCTATCTTCTTGCATTAATTTGAATACTTCATTTAAACCACCTGCAACGGAAGCAGGAAGTGCTGTTGAGAAAAAGTAACTTCTTGCATAAAGTCTTAAATATTGAACTATATTTTTAGAAGCTGCACAATATCCGCCCAAGCCTCCAGGGCCTTTTGACAACATACCAACATGTAAATCAATTTTATCCATAACACCAAAGTGTTCAGCAGAGCCTCTGCCTGTAGGTCCGACTATGCCGACACCATGGGCATCATCTACCATAATTGCACAGTTGTATTTTTCAGCTAATTCTACAATTTTGTCTAATGGAGCAATATCACCATCCATAGAAAAAACACCATCTGTTATGATTAATCTGCCTGTTTTTTCTTTTGGAATTCTGGATAAAATTCTTTCTAGATATTTCATATCTCTATGAGGGAAGATTTTTATTTCTGCACCTTTTGTCATAGCAAGCCCACAACCATCAAATATAGAAGCATGGTTTGCAGCGTCATTAATTATGACATCATTTTTTCCGCACAAAGCAGAGACGATACCGACATTAGCACCATAACCGCTAGGAAAAACTATACAGTCTTCACAACCGTAAAAATCAGCGATTCTTTTTTCTAATTCTTTATGGATTTCTGTAATACCTGCATAATTTGATACAGCACCCATTCCGTAACCAAATTTTTCTAATGCTTCAGAAGCGGCTTTCATAACATCAGGATGAGTAGATAAATTTAGGTATGAATTTGAACCTAACATAATTACAGGGTGAATAGTACCATCTTTTTCTTTTATGTTTGAATCAGGTTGAACTTTGTTCATAGTAACCATGCCCAGAGCTTCAGAGCCTGTTTTTACACCACTAGACAAAACGTCATTGAGGCGGTTTGTTTTTTCAAGAATATTTTCACCTTCTTGCGTATCGATGAAATTTTCAAATTTTAAATTTGTAAAATCTTTTTCGTTTAATTGAATAGGCATTTATTTAAGCTCCTTTTCGTCGTTGTCATTTATAAATTTTTCTAAGTTTTCTCTGTATTTAATTATTGTTTCAAGACAAATGTCCAAATGTCCCTCGGGGATACATTTTAGGGTTTTTGATTCGACTTCATTTAAAGAATTTAATACTTTTGAAGCGAAAATTTGTCCTTCTTTTGTAAATAAAATTTCTTTATTTCGTTTGTCTTTTTTGCATTCTTTTAATGTCAAATAGCCTTTTTTCAAAAAGTCATTAATTATGACATTTACTGTTTGCTTAGGTAAAAATAAAGTAGAACAAATGTCTTTTTGAGTAAGCGGCTGTTTGTTTTGAATAGTATCCAAAATAGTCATAGAAGTGTGACTTAAGTTAAAAGTTTTTGCAAACTTTTCGTATGTGATA
>CAKURN010000219.1 GCA_934675695.1 uncultured Candidatus Melainabacteria bacterium
AACCATGGGTGTAAAACAATTTATTAAGAATTGTAAACTAAATCCCAACTCCTAAAATCCCCTAAAATAAGGATGAAAAGCAAATACTATATTTGTAGAATAATAATATAAAAGCATATTTGCCCGAGATTAAGAATGAAGTTAAAATATTATTAAAGATAAACAATGGTTTATTAATAGAAATTTTTTAATGGGGAAATGGAGGTTTTGAAATAACCTCCTTTTTTTAATTTTTAAAAACTTTTTAGAATGCTTTCGCTTCTTTTTAGTTGTTTTTCGTAAAATTCTATTTGTTCTTTGTTGCCTATTTTTTGGGCAATTTCTAAAATCTGTTTTTTGTAGTTTATTTCATTTGGATTCAATTCTACAGCTTCTTTTGCATATAAAAGTGCGTTTTCAAATTCATTCATTCCAAAGTAACTTTTTGCCATTTGAAAGTAGTATTTTGCATTGTTTGGATTTAGTGTAATTGCACTATAGATTGAACTTTTTGCTTTTTGGTATTCTTTTATTTCATTTAAAATTAAACCTTTAAAATAGAAGCTTTCTGCATTGTTTTTGTCTAATTTTAAATATTCTTCAATATTGGTTAATGCATTTGTATAGTCTTTTAGACGATAATAAATTCTAGCTAGTGAATTGTAGATGTTGGCACAATTTTTGTTTGTTTGTATGATTGTATCTATTTGTGCCATTGCTTCAGAATATAAATTTATGTCTATATACAAATCAATCAATTCTAATTTATAAAACAAAGACTCAGGCGACAAAGCAAGAGCTTTTTTGTAGATTTCGATTGCTTTTTTGGGATTTTTGAGATTTTTATATACCATTGCCAAAGTATCAAGAAGAATCTTGTTTTCCGGTTGTTCCAGATATATTTTTTCTAATGTTTCTTTTGCTTGTGCAAGATTTTCGTTTTTGAGATTTATTGCTTGAATTAATATTTTAGAATTTGTGTAAAATTTCGATTTTTCATTTACTAAATTCAAATTCAAAAGAGCATTTTGAAATTCTTGTTTTTTAAATAGTATCCAACCGGACAAAAAATACTTCTCGTCTAAGTTTTCTTTTTTGTCATTAATCAAAGAGTATTTTATTGATTGATTCAAACATTCAAGAGCCTCTGTGTAGTATGTGATATCTATATAAATCTTTGCCAAATCGAAATAATAGTCGTTTTTGTTGTTGTCGTATTTTATTGCATTAATCAGATATTCTATTGATTTTGTTGGATTTGGTTTTGAATTTATAATGCCCAAATAATAAGAAACTTCGGGAATATTTTCATCTAAATTTATACAACATTTTATTGTTGTGTTGTAGTCTTTTTTTTCAAAAGAAATTTTAGCCAAATCGAGATTGGCGTTTTTGTGGGCGTCATCCAGTTCTAGCACTTTTCTAAGCAAAGCTTCTTTTTTTTCAACATCAACCAAAGACAACAAATACAAAATCTCAGGCTCGAGTTTTATTTCTTCGTTTAAAGAATTGAATATTTCAATTATGTCTTGGTATTTGCCCAATTTGTACAAAACTTTAAAATAATCATAATAAGAAGTTGCGTTTTTTTCGTTTTCGCAAATTTTTTGTGCTAAACGGAGAGCTTTTTGGTATTGTTCTTTTTCAAAATATATATCAAAACACTTTTGAATACTGAATTTGTGACTTCCATCGATAGAAAGTGCTTTTTGAAAATCATTTAAAGCTAAATCAACTTCATTCATCAAAAGATGAATTTCACCTATTTGTGCATATATTTCTGCATTTTCGTGGACGTTTACGTTTATTTTAAGAGCTTCTTTCAAAAAAGAAACAGCTTCTTCATAGTGTTTTTGGCTTTTTTTCTCAAAGGCTTTTCTAATCAGTTCAATTTTATTATCAGCTTCGTTCATAAATTCTATTATATTTTATTTTTGGTTTTTATACAATCTTGACTTTTAACAATAATTCATTAAACCTAAATCAAATAATGTATTTTTTTCTGTTTTTTTAAAGAAATAAAACTAAAAACCGTTTCACTAAAATAAAAAGTAAAGGTCAAAAAATGGATAAACTTGCAGCAGGAATAAATTTTGACGGACATGGGCTTGCTCAGTCAATAAATGCCGTTCAAATGCAAATGAATATTATGGACATTTTTGCCCAAAATATCGTAGGTTTTGACAAAGTAGGCTACCAAAGAAAAGAAGCGGTTGTATCTTCTTTTGCAGAATATTTAGGAACAGGAGCGTTATCATATAGCACCGATACGCAGGTTGGAAGAATCGTTATAACAGAAAACCCGCTCGATGTTGCTTTGTCTGAAAAAGGATATTTTCAGGTTTTAAATAAAGATGGCAGTATCGAACTAACGAGAGATGGAAGATTTAAACTCGACAAAGACGGAAATCTTCTTACTCAAAATGACCAACAAGTGCTGTCAAACGGCGGAAACCCGATAAAGTTTCCTTGTTTGCCTGATGAATTAGACAAAATCACAATTGGACTAGATGGAAAAATTGGTGTTTTTGATTCAAAAGAAAGAGGGCTTGTTCCTGTAGGCACAATTGGCGTTGTTTCAGAAGACGGGGCGTTAGTTACTTCTGACTGTGTTCATCAAGGATACATAGAAAATTCAAACGTATCAATCGAAAGAGAATATATAGAAATAGCCAACCACAGAAGATTTTTAACAGCGAACAGTACAATGTTTCGTATTCAAAACGCAAAATTGTCAAACACAATACAAAAATT
>CAKURN010000220.1 GCA_934675695.1 uncultured Candidatus Melainabacteria bacterium
GGTCAATACGGTCACGTTAAAATCAAAATTTCACCTGCAGAAGAAAATGCAGGATTTGTATTTGAAAACAAAATCGTTGGTGGTGCTATTCCTAAAGAATACATTGAACCTGCAAGAAAAGGTATGGAAGAAGCTCTAGAAGGCGGTATTCTAGCTGGTTATCCTATGATTGACGTTAAAGTTGAATTGTATGATGGTTCTTACCACGAAGTCGATTCATCTGAAATGGCATTCAAAATCGCTGGTTCTATGGCAATCAAAGAAGGTACTAAAAAAGCTCAACCATGCATTTTAGAACCTATGATGAAAGTTGAAATCGAAATTCCGGATGAATTTACAGGTACAATCATCGGTGATATTTCAAGACGTCGTGGACGTGTTGAAGGTCAAGAACCAAACGGAAACACAGGAAACGTTATTGTAAGAGCGTTAGTTCCTCTTGCTAATATGTTTGGTTACGCTACAGATTTGAGATCAAATACTCAAGGACGTGGTACATTCTCTATGGAATTCAAATGTTATGAACAAGTTCCTGCAAATATTGAAAAAGAAATCATTTCAAAATCTGCTTCTGGGGACTAATTCATAAAAATTCATTAGAATAAACAAAAAAATGCCTCTAATTTATAGAGGCATTTTTAAACATATAAATATTTAACTCTTGACAATATTCTATGTATTTAATAAGATTATATAGTGGTTAAGGCGACATGGCCAAGTGGTAAGGCAGGAGCCTGCAAAGCTCTTATCCCCCAGTTCGAATCTGGGTGTCGCCTTTTTAAATTAAATCATATTTGCTTTTTTCATTATTTCTTTTTCATCATCTGCAACGATTTTTGCAGGGTAGCCGGCATGATGGATTTTTGGCAATAACCAATCTGCACTATATTCTACATATTCAGGTGAATCATCGTCTGTATCTATACATACAAAAGAAGTTTTGCCGTTTTTGTCGGTTTTATAGTCTACAATCGTAATTTCATGTCCATTTATTACTCTATTTTTAGGTCCGTCAACCATTGGATTATATAGACCTGAAGCGACTTTTCCGACAGTTTCATTTGTTAAAACATATCCGATTATTACGTTATTCCCTGAATCAATAGAATCCTTAATATGTTTTTCCATTTTTTCAAAAGAACAAGTATGTCCGACTAGGTTTTGGTTTTCATCAATTTGTTGGTAAACGAGCGAAGTTATTTCTTGGTTTTTTATTAAAGATTCAACAAAAGTTTTTTCAACTTCAATCAAACCTTTAGGATTTGTATTAAAGTCACCGCCACGCATGTCTGTTAAAGAATTATAGGTGTTTTGAGAACCTGCCTGCATTATTGCACTTTGAACCAAAACATCTGCAACATTTCTTTCTCCTAAATCCCAGTAATTGTCTTGCAATTTAGCCCTAATAAAAGCGTTTGGGTCTAGTTTTATGTCTATTTTAGTTTTATCAAAACCAAATTTTGTTACATTCGCTCCTAGCATATTCAATATCATACAAGCATCCAGCTTGTTTGGAGAAATTGAATCTAAATCAACATTAAGAGTAACCGTTTTATTGTCACTTGATAAAGAATTCACCCATCTAGAATATTCAGCCGGATTTTTATCTGCTAGATTTACTTCGTTAGAAGCAGCAGGACAAGTCCCTGAAGCAACTACAGACATCATTTCAGGATTTTTCTTTAAAGGATCATCATTTGGAAGTTTTTTTAGTATTTCACTAACTTCTTCTTGTGGAACATCGCCTAGTGTTTGAGTAATTATTCTAGGATTAAGTGTATTATCAAGAATATTTGATATCAAATTCTTCTGATTTAGATTTTCTGCTCTTTTAACCGTTGCAATTTGATATAAATTTTCTAACATAGTAGTGCCGTCGTTAGATTTTGATAGCAACTTGCCGCTTTTTAATAATTTATCCATTTGTTGTAGTGGAGTTTGATTAAAAGAAGTTTCAGTCGGTTTTGAATCTTTAAAAAGCTCTAAAATAGTATTGTATTTTTTTATTTCATCTTTGTTTAAGGTTGTATTTCTAGGTATTGTAGTAGCTGCAGCACAAAAAGAAACGCCGCTATACAATAAATTTTTGTTTACATTGTTTGAATTGTTGTTTTGTACAGAAAAACCCTGCTTAGTGTCCAAATTTAAAAATCTATTAGAATTTACATTTATAGATTGAATATTATTCATAGTTTTCCTATATTAGAGCCCTTATACCTTTTTAAAAACATATAAATGTAAAAAATTGTTATTATTGTGAATTTATATTAACTATTTATATTTTTTAAGCTAAAATACATATAATGATAATAATATAATATTCAAATGGGTGTAAATATGCAAATGATTGAAAAATTACAAAATTCTGACCTTACTAACGCTTATAATACGATAGATATTGAGGTTGAAGCTATTTTAGAATTAAAAAATTTACTAGATGAAAATCTTACAAAAACTTTAGATTTAATAGAAGAAACTAAAGGTAGAGTCATTCTATCAGGAATGGGAAAATCTGGTCACATAGCAAGAAAAATCGCTGCATCACTAGCTTCAACAGGTACACCGTCGTTTTTTATGCACCCTGCAGAAGCAAGCCATGGCGATTTGGGTATGGTTACAACAGATGACGTAATAATTGCTATTTCAAATAGTGGCGAATCTAGAGAATTGATTGACATTTTGAACTATTCAAAACGTTTCGGCATAAAATTAATCGCAATAACAAAA
>CAKURN010000221.1 GCA_934675695.1 uncultured Candidatus Melainabacteria bacterium
TTTAGGCATTTTTCATAACTTTCAAACACTTCTGAATCATTAAGACCAATTTTATCCGGAGTGATATTTAATACAGAATTATTTTTTACTGTTACAATATTTGTTTTATTTTTTATGCATGATAGCACAGAAGACGAGCCCATTGCATCATATAGACTGATTAAATACTTTACGTCTTTATTAAAAATAGCATCTTTTTCGTGTTTTGTAACGATTTTTGGTGCAATAGATAATCCTTGCATAATACAAGGCAAATAAGTTGAACTTATCAATTCTGACGATACTTTTGGGTTTTCTATTTTTTCTGAAATATCAATATCTAAAAAAGCAGGAGCATGTGCGGTTGGGATTTTGAATTCTTTTGCAATTAAATGCGAAATAACTGCTTCTATTCCTCCGATAGGGTCAATTCCATCGGCATTTGAATAGTTTTCGTCTTCTGAATCTTCATTAAAATAACAAACAACGGCAATTGCATCTATGCCTTTTTTGATTAATTTTTCACTACATTTCAAAAGCTCATCCGGGTTTTTTATGTTTCCTGTTGAAATTCCGTTTTCGATTTTTATTTCAATACCGACTTCTTTTTTTGTATATTCAATAGCTGTTGTTTCAATACCTTGCACCATTTTTAGAGCGTTGATTGTGTTTAGGTGTACGTTTAGAATGTTTTTTGGAATTGCACAATCGAAAATAACCCCGATTTTATTAGTTTCATAAGGTTTTTTTGGGATTATTCCTATATTTCCTTTGAAAAATTCATCAAACAAATACCCCTCAAGATAACTCATATCGTAATTAATTGCACTCAAAATACCGCCATTAACGGCATTTGGGTTTATAATAACATGAAAATATTTTGAAAATTCTCTTGCAATGTATCCAAAATCTCCTGCATATCCGCCTATTTCTGCACCTATTCCTGTTGGAAGCGAAATTGCAATTACTGGTTTTTCCATTAATAACCTCTAACTAATCTAAAAAGCATTGTTTCTATAGCATTTTTTTCGTTTACTTTTGATTTTATCATTTTTGTTGTTTGGTTAATTATTTTGATATCATTTATTATTTTAAAATAAGAATCAGAATTTTGCTGAATCAAATCTTTTAAATAACAGTTGATTTCATCTAGTGTATCTGTGAGACTCATTTGATTTTCTATTGAAAAGTTGATTATTTTTTCAGAAGTTTCATAAATATTATAATAATTCAAATCAAAATAAAACGAAGCAAGAGCCTTTATTTTTTCGCTTGTTGGACAGTTTGAATTTGAACTCAGTTTAAAAATCAAACATCTGGAAGTTATTGTAGGTAAAATATTTTCTCTTGATTTTGTTAAAAATACAAATGTCGTGTTTTTTGGTGGTTCTTCTACTGATTTTAAAAGAGCATTTAATGTCGCAGGATTAAATGTAGAAAACTCTAATGGTTCAATTGAAAAATTGATATTAGTGGAATATCCCAGTTTTTCAAAATCCGAGAGTTCAAAATCTTCGTATTCATATTCTTTTGAAGAAAAAAATATGAAAAACCTATGATAATCTGATGTTATTTTTAAACTGTTTTCGATTTGTCTTGCTTGTTTAACAGAGATTACAGTTTTTGCCGTATCGTCTTCTGATTTAAAATGTATTTGTGAAACATTGTTAACGGCAGGATGAGAAAAACTTCTAATCCATTTGCAATTTGTGCAGTTTTCATCAGATGTACAATTTAATATTCTTGCCAGTTCTAGCGAAAATAAGTATTGAAGTTTTGTATCGATACCTTCAAAAATAATTGCTTGCGGAAAGTCACGTTTGTTTTCTTTTATTTGTTCAAACAAAATAGAAAAGTAATTATAGCAAAAAGGAGATTTTTCTTTAAAAAATTCATTTATCATAAATGCTCTCCTAAATCATCTGACAAAAACGCCATCTCATAACCTAGTTTTGGTTCTTTTACAGTTCCGTTTTTTAATAAATAATCAACAGTTGTTAAATTGATTTTTAATTTTATTAAATCATCGAGCGAAATGTTTCTGATTTTTTCAAGGTTTTTTTTGACGACAAATTCATTTTGTCCGATTTTAGAGGCAATATCAAAAGAAGAACAGTTTGACGAGAGTATTTTTGTTTTTAAAAGATTGTTTACCATTGTTTGTAAAAGTGCAAAAGATGGCAGATAGTGTTCTTTTTGCAATATTTGAGAAATCAAATTCAAAGCCGAAACATAGTCTTTTTTTAATACAAAATCGAGAATTGAAAAAACATCTGTCGTATTTGTTGTTATATTTTCTATCATTTTTGAAGTTATTTGGACTTCAGGATATGCGTATAATTTTAGTTTTTCTAATTGAGAATATAAATTCCGAAGCTCGCTTCCTGTTGTTTGTATCAACAGTGAACATTCTTTGTCTTGTATTTTTATTTCTAATTCTTGTGCTATTTTTTTAATAATCGGTATAAGTTTGTATTCTTCGTAATTTCTATATGATGGAAATTCAATCGGTTTTGTTAATTTTTGAACTTCTTTAAATAGTTTTTTTCTTGAATCAGGTTTTTTCTTTTCTCCTCTTGGAGTTAAACAAACCAAAACGATATGTACCGTGTTTTGAATATTTTGAAAAGCATTGATTAATTCTTGTGTTTGTTTGTCATCAAGTTCTTTTTTGTTTTTAGAGACTAAAAAGTAATTTTGACACTTGATTACAATTACTGTGTTTCCAAACATCATAGAGTTT
>CAKURN010000222.1 GCA_934675695.1 uncultured Candidatus Melainabacteria bacterium
TGGGAGCATTAGCAGGTGGTTCTGTTGGAAAAGGTGCAGTATATGGTACGGCTCTTGGTGCCGGTGTGGGACTTTTGAAAAGGTCAGCTGACAAAGGAGAACCTGTTTTGATTCCTGCAAATAGTTTAGTTAATCTATACTTTATTCAACCAATTACATTTACGGCACAATAGACATAATTATCCAAATGGCTAATTTAAAAATACAACTATTAAGAAATAATTTATAATATAAAACTATGACACACATTAGAAATAAACTGGATATTCAAAACGATATAGTAGATGAAGCAGCTATTCAAAAGAGGTTGCCAAACTATTTTATTAGCGATGATGAAATTTCACCTTTAAAAGGTTTTTCATTATCTGTTTTAACTCACGTTTTAGTGATTTTAATCGCTTTTTCAATGCAAGTTTTTGTATTTTCAAAACTTCCAAAACCTACTCCTCCAACGAGAGATTTGGAATTTAAACTTGTTCAAAACGAGGAAAAACCTCCAATAAACAAAAATACAAAAATTCGCTCAGATAGAAACTCTAGAGCTGGTGGAAAACATGACCCAAAAAGGGCTATATCAGACCCGGGAAAAACTTCTGCTGTTAAAAAACAGCCAAAAAAAGCTCCTTCAACTCCAAAAGTTTCTCCAATAAAACAGTTTCAAAATATGGTTAAGCTAAAGCAAAAACCTATTCAAAAACCTGTTCAAAAACCGGTAACTAAGCCAACACAAACAGCACAACAAACTCCATCTGTTAAAAAACCGACACCGGTTTCAGCTCCAAATGTTGCAAAACCAAGTTTGAAGCCTGCTAGTAGACCTCAAAATCAAGCACCTCAAGCTCCAAAACTTGCAACTGCTCCTAAAAGCCCGTTTACTATTCCAACAGCACCTTCAAAAGCTCCTGTAGGAAATACATATAGACCACAAGGCGGGGCAACTTCTACTGGTGGTAGTAGAACCGGTTCATCTTCTGGTTCAGGTACTCCTGCTCCTAAATTCACATCTAGCGGTGGTAGCGGTTCTTATGGTGGTGGCACTAGAACAGGTGGTTCTGGTGGCGGCAGCTATTCTACTCGTGGTTCCGGTGGTGGATTGGGTTCCGGTAGCAACCCCGGCCCGGGAAATCCAAACGGTACTCCTGGAATTGATGCTATTCGTCAACCAAATTGGGGCCCTTATATGAGAGATTTGGAACAAAGAATCAAGAGAAATTGGTTCCCTCCAAAAGGCGATAGCTCAAAACGTGTTGTAATTACGTTTACAATTGCTCGTGACGGCAGACTTTTGTCAAAGAAAATTACGAAATCATCAGGTGTTCCTTTGGCTGACCAAGCTGCTCTAAAAGCAATTGAATCAACTGCACCTTTTAGGCCTTTACCGCCTGAATTTAAAGGAACTTCGGTGCCTATTGAGTTTACTTTTGATTACAATGTATTAAATAGCGTTTTAAGATAAGAAGAAATGAGGATAAAGAAATGAATTTAATAGTAAATGCGATAATTCAAGATTGGGTTGTTCTACTTCCTATTTTTGTATGTTCGATTTTGGTTGTGTGGGCAGCTATTAATAGATTTATTTATTACAAAAAGAATGAAAGAAATATTCAAGAGTTTATTCCAAACTTGCAAAAAACTCTTATGAAAAACAATATCGGTGCTGCACAAAGACTTTCTGTTCAATTGGGCGGTATTATATCTGAAATGGTTGATGAAGCACTTAGAATTTATACTGAACAAAAAGCAGGATTTTCAAGAGCTTATGACATTTCTTCTTCACTTGCAACAAGAAAATTAGAAAGACATCTAACTATTCTAGGTACAATAGGTGGTGTTGCTCCGTTTTTAGGTTTGTTTGGTACTGTTGTTCGTATTTTGTATACATTTCAAGATTTAGCAACACAAGGTAACCAATCAGCTGCAGTTGCATCAGGTATTGCTTCTGCTCTTATTGCAACAGCACTAGGTTTGGGTGTTGCGATTATTGCTGTAATATTATTTAACTATTTCCAAACAGTTGTTGCCGGTTTTGAATCTGATTTCAAATTAATCAAACTCGTATTTTTGAGCTTTATTGATTCTGATGAAGAAGTTAATGTTAACCAAAACAACTCAATTGCATTATAAATTTAGGAAAAACTATGAACTATACAACCGATGAAAATGGCAGAAAGAAAACTTTTAACGAAATAAATATTACTCCATTGACTGATATTTTTCTTGTTTTGTTGATAATAATGATGGTGATTGCACCTAGTTTTCAATCTGTTGACAATAACATAAAAATGCCTGAAATAAATTCAGGTCTGGCAATTGAACAAGAAAAAGCTACAGTATCTATTACAAAAGACAATCAGTTTTTCGTAAATGAAAAGAAAGTTTTTGATTCAGATTTGGAAAACAGTCTTGTCACTGTTTTAAATTCAGTAGAGAAAAAAGAACTTGTTGTTCGTGCAGACAAATCAATCAAAAGTTCTCAAATTATGAAAGTTATGAAATCTGCTCAAAATGCCGGTTTTGAAAAAATGGTTGTGGCTGGTGAACCTTTATCTAAAAAACAACAAAAAGAATTGATTGACAAAAATAAAAATGAGGTAGATGGTTAATGAAAAGGCAAACTTTTAACGAAATAAATATTACTCCATTGACTGATATTTTTCTTGTTTTGTTGATAATAATGATGGTTATTGCACCAATTTTGGATCAACAAGGCTTGTCG
>CAKURN010000223.1 GCA_934675695.1 uncultured Candidatus Melainabacteria bacterium
AGCTAATAGAAATACTGCTTGCCAAACTTGTTGCAATCAAAATCTGAGCACCATAAGGAATCATTCCTTGTACACAACAAGAAGTTGTATCTATCAAACTGGCAGTTCTTACAGGTTTTACATCATATTTTTCAGACAAGTCCTTTGCAATCGGACCAGAGGTAATTATTGCAACTGTGTTGTTTGCAGTAAATAAGTTTATTATCCCCGTTAAAACACATATACCAAATTCGCAGGTTTTTTTTGATTTTATCCAAGAACAGGCTTTATTGATAATAAAATTTATTCCGCCATTATACCTGATCATCTGCAACAAACCACCCGCAAGCATAGCAACAATACGAGTATTTGCCATACTCGTTGTACCATCTCCAACAAATGAAAAAGCCTGAGATATGTCAAAAGTAGAATAATAAAGCCCGATTACGATGTTCAAAATAATGCCTATCAAAAGCAAAAACATTACATTTAATCCGGCAATCCCCAAAACAAGCAACAATACATAAGGAGCAACTTTTATATAGTCGCTGATTTGGATTGAATTTGTGATTATGTTTTCACCAGCAGTATTTGCAAAAAACGGTAACATATAAAACAAAGTACACAAAATAGCAGGTATAGCAACGATTTTGAAATTTGCAATAACTTCATCTTTCATATCGACATTTTGTGTTCTTGTAGCTGCAATTGTTGTATCTGAAATTAAAGACAAATTGTCGCCAAACATAGCACCACCAACAGCAGCACCAATCAAAAACGAAGGATTTATTTCTAAATTTGAAGACAAACTAACAGCGATTGGAACAATAGCTGCAATAGTTCCGCATGAAGTACCAACCGCAAGAGAAATAATTGCAGAAATGATAAATATTCCAGAAATTATAAATCTGGCAGGGATAATATTTTGTGCGATTAAAACAGCACTATCCACTCCTCCTATTGCGTTAGCAACAGAAGTAAAAGCGCCGGCCAAAATAAAAACAAGACACATTATCATGATGTCTTTTTTACCCATGCCCAGTGCAAAAATTTCGATTTTTTTTGTTAATTTTTCTTTGTGATTTAATATCAAAGCAGCAGAAGAAGAAATAATAAAAGCAACTGTCATAGGCACTTTTGAAAAATCTCTTGTAAAAACAGAAAAACCAAAATAAAAAACAACAAATACAACAAATGGTATTACTGCTTTTGCACTAGATTCCCGCCATTGCGGATTTTCTTTATTTTTTAGCATTTTATTTTCCAATACTTCGATATTTTTTAATATTAACATCGAAGACCAAATTTTAGCGAAAATTTTATAAATTCTTTATTTAAACAAAAAAAATACAAAAATAACCCTAAAAAGACTATTCGTTTGTCTAATTTAGGGTTATTTTTTAAGCCTTATTTAATTATTTAATACAGTTATTTAATCTTTCAACAACTTCATCTTTTCCTAAAATTTGAATTGTTGCAACCATATCGGCACCACGGGTTCTACCGGTTAGAGCAGATCTGATTGCCCACATTGTTTCTTTAGGTTTAAAACCGTTGTTTTCTTTAAAATAAGCTCTCAATTCTCCCAATTTATCATGGATTTCTTCTTCGTTATTGAAATCATAAGTTTTAACATCTTCTAAGAATTTTGGAAGAACAACTTTAGCTACTTCGCCATCTAATATTTCTTTAACATCATCGTATTTTGGTTTTTCAAAGAAATATTGAGTATCATTAACCAAATCCTTCAATAAAGTAATAGGTTCTCTTGTAACTTCTATAATATGTTCAAGCTGTTTTCTTTCATATTTTGAAGTGTCATAACAAGATAAAAATGGCAAAGCCAAATCAGTCAATTTTGATATATCCATGTGTTTTATGTATTGACCATTCATCCAGTTCAATTTTTCATATTCAAAGATAGAATTTGATGAAGATACTTCATGGATTCTAAAATCAGCTGCGATTTCATCTACATTTTTGATTTCTTGACTGTCAGATGGTGCCCAACCTAATAATGCAACGAAATTCAACAATGCTTCCGTTAAATAACCTTCTTTAATAAAATCTGAAACCGCTGTTGCACCATGCCTTTTTGAAAGTTTGCTTCTATCAGGTGCTAAAATCATTCCCAAGTGTCCAAATTGAGGAATTGGAGCATTAAGTGCTTCATAGATTAAAATTTGTTTTGGAGTGTTTGAAATATGGTCTTCTCCACGAATAACGTGAGAAATTTTCATCAACATATCATCAACAACAACAGCAAAGTTGTATGTAGGTGTGCCGTTTGATTTCATGATTGCAAAATCACCAATCAAAGATGTATCAAATTTCAATTCACCTTTAACCATATCATTAAATACAAGCTCTTTATAAGGAACTTTAAATCTGATAGATGGAACAATGCCTTTTGCTCTAAGAGCATCTTTTTCTTCTTTTGTTAAATTTAAACATTTTCTTGAATATTTGTATGGAATTTTCTTTTGTTCAGCAATTTCATGTTCTTTGTCTAAATCTTCATTAGAACAAAAACATTCATATGCATAACCCATATCTATCAATTTTTGAGCAAATTTTGGATATATATCAAATCTTTCCGATTGTTTGTATGGACCATAAGGACCACCTACATCAGGTCCTTCGTCCCAATTCAACCCTAGTGCTTTCAAACTATCAAAGATATTTTGTTTAAATGCTTCAGAAGACCTGTCTAAATC
>CAKURN010000224.1 GCA_934675695.1 uncultured Candidatus Melainabacteria bacterium
GGATTACACTGTGTTCGTTTTGCAAAAAGCCCTATAGCCACACATATTGCAAAATGTTTTATTGTATGTTGGTTCAAAATCGTGATTTTCGATTCTTTTTATTGCGTTGTTGAATTTGTCTACAACTGCTTTAGTTTCATCTTTTGTGTAATTTTTTTCAACAGGCTTATCCGGTTTTAGTGTGTAAATGAAACCGGTTTTTGAAACTTCTACATTGTTTATTTTTTCAAAATAATATTTATATAAACACAATTGATTGTAATAATCTTCATGGTCTTTTTCCGGTGCGATAGAAGTGATTGTAGAGGGTTTTCCTGTTTTGTAGTCAATGAGTTTGTATGTTCCATCGTCTTGTTTTACAACTAAATCAATATAACCAACAAAATTAATACCATCTAGTTGTGTTTTTAGTTCGTATTCTGCTTTGACGAGGGAATTTATGGGGGTTGTTGTTAATATTGGGTAGTATTTATTTAATTCGTTTTCGCCTCTACCTTCTAAAATATTTCTTTGCTCAAAGTCTGAAGTTGGTAGTTTATTTAAACTTTGTTTGAATTTTGAAATAAATTCGTCTTTTGTTGGATAGAAGTTGTTTTTTATTGCGGAATTTACCATGAATTCTAAAGCCTTGTGAACGGCTGAGCCATAACTAAGAGCGTCAGGATTGCCCGAAATTGCTGCAAAATTCAATATATCATCATACAAAAACATTCTTGGGCATTTGAGGTATTTGTTTGCAGAACTTATGCTATAGTATTTGTTTTTTAATGAGTTGTCTATTTGATTTTTGAAATCACGTTTATAGTCGTAAGTTCTTTTTGTGAGCGATTTTTCGACCTGTTTAATATGTGTATCCGGTGTGTAATTAGATAATTTTTGAATATCCAATAAACCAGAGTCTTTTGCTTTTGAAATCCAAGTATTTAGTTTAGTTGAACCTGATACATAATAAGACAAATTCAAACTGTGTTTTGCTCTTGTAAGCCCTACATACATTGTTTTTATAGCGTCAGATAGTTTGTATGTTTTCCAGTAGTCTTCGTCTTTCCAATCTTCTATATCAACAGGGATTGTTGGTTTAAAAGATTTTGAATTTGATTCCCATCTTTTTGATTGAAGCGTTGGCATATAAACATACTCATATTCTCGTCCTTTTGAAGAATGGTAAGTCGATATTTGAATTGCGTTTAGTTGGGTGTCAGGTTTTTCTATTCTAAGTTCTAAATCTCTATCTTTTTCAATCATTTGCAAATATTCAACAAATTCTTCTAATGAGATTTTATTATGTATTGAAGAAAAATCTTTTGCTTCATCAATTAGTTTTTTTAGTGCAGAAATGTTTTCTAGTCTGTTGATTTTTTCGTTTAAAAAATACTCAAATATTCCTGTTTTAGAACCTATTTCTAATACTGTATTTCTAACGGTTTCATTTGATGAAAATTCTTTTAAATAATTGTAATCTGAAATGAAGTTTTTTATTTTTTCTTTTTCTTTCCAATTTTGAGCTTCTTGCATTGTTTTTAAGAAATTTTTTCCAAAAGAATACCCGCTAGATAAAATTTTGTAATCTTCTGTATCAAAATTAAAAGGCGGCAACAATAAAAGTCTAAACAATAAATGCGAATACAAATCAGGATTTATTAGTGTTTGTAAATAATAATACAAGACAATCGCTGATTTTATTTCAAAAATTTTTGTTCCATATTTTACTTCTGCCGGTATATTTCTATCTTTCAACAGTTGCGATATGGTTTCTATGTCACTGTGACCGGTCATTAGAATAGCAATTTCAGACAATTTTTTTTCTTTAGTGTCTTTATCGATGGGACAATTGGGAGAACTAATCAATTGTTCTATTTCATCAACTATATTTTGAAATTCTTGTTCTTGGTTGTAGTATTCTTTTAATTTTACTTTTGTTTCTTTGTTTTTGAGGTTTGGATTTTTTGAGATTAAGTTTTTATTTATTTTGTATTTAGAAAAATTTGGATTTATTTCCAGTCTTCTTTTATCTTCGCAAGCGATTAGTCTTGCAACATCAAGGATATTTTGAGTTGACCTCATATTTTCAGTAAGGCAAATAACTTCTGTATCAGGAAATTCAGTCAAAAACCCTTCTATTGTGTCTAAATTTGCACCTTGAAAAGAATAAATAATCTGATCATCGTCACCCACAACAAATACATTTTGGGTTTTTAAACTATGTACCAAATCGAAAACAATTTTGTTTTGGTTTCGATTTGTGTCTTGGTATTCATCAACCATTATAAATTCGTATTTGTTTGCAATTTTATCCAAAAAAGCAGGTGAAGACTCAAACTTGTCCAATACGTAGCTTATCATATCGTCAAAATCCAGATATTGTTCAGCTTCCATTTTTGCTTTATATAATTCGTAATAATCCCAAATTTCTTTAGCTTTTTGGATTTTTAATTCTACCGCCTCAATTAAACTTGGAATTTTTTCAATTCTTTTTGCTTGTTTTTTTTCATTTATTAGTTCTTCTTTTTCTTTTTTAAGAAGCTCTATCATAGGCTCGTAATCAGGGTTTTGTTTGATATTGTTGAAATATTGTGTTTTTGTTAATCTAAATCTTTTAATTTCTTCTATAGATTTTTTGATTTGTTTATAGTAAACGTAAGGGTCGTTTTTGTCGTTTCTGTAGGCAATTGGATTGTATTCGT
>CAKURN010000225.1 GCA_934675695.1 uncultured Candidatus Melainabacteria bacterium
TAGTTTTTTGTTTTATGTAGCATATATTGTTGTTGCTTATGACATCGTGATTGAATCTATAAAAAATATCTTTAAAGGCAAAATTTTTGACGAAAATTTTTTGATGACGATAGCGACTTTTGGGGCTTTATGTATAAAAGAGTTGCCGGAAGCCGTAATGGTTATGTTTTTGTATACGATTGGCGAATATCTGGAAGACAAGGCTGTAGATAAATCTAAAGACTCAATAACTGAACTTATGGATATTCGACCTGATTTTGCAAACATAATTACAAAAGATGGAATTTTAAGCGTAAAACCCAGTGATGTTGAGATAAATGATATTATTCTTATAAAACCCGGAGAAAAAATTCCACTTGATGGTGTTGTTGTAGAAGGAAATTCTCAAATCGACACATCTTCTTTAACCGGAGAATCTTTGCCAAAAAGAATCAATGTCGGGCAAAATGTAAATAGTGGTTGTATTAATATAGATAGCGTAATAAAAGTCAAAGTTTTAAAGACTTTTGAAAATTCTACAGTTTCAAAAATTTTAGCTATGGTTGAAGAAGCTTCTTCAAAAAAATCAAAATCTGAAAATTTCATAACCAGATTTGCAAAAATATACACTCCTTTTGTTGTTGTATTAGCTTTATTAATTGCAGTTGTTCCACCGTATTTTATAGATGGCAACTGGATAGAAAGAGCCTTAACTTTTCTTGTAATTTCTTGTCCTTGTGCTTTAGTAATATCTATTCCTTTAGGTTTTTTTGCAGGAATTGGTGCAGCTTCTAGAGTCGGAATATTGGTTAAAGGGAGTATTTATCTAGAAAAACTTTCTCAATTGAAAAATGTTGTTTTTGATAAAACAGGTACATTAACAAACGGCAATTTTGAAGTTGTTAAAATAAATTCAACAAATAAAGACATACTAAAATACGCTGCAATTGCAGAAAGCGGCTCTAATCACCCAATTGCAAAAGCAATTAAAAAAGCATACGGAAAAGATACTCCTGTACAAAAAATTACTGAAATTTCAGGAAAAGGTGTAAAAACCGAATTTGATGGAAAAGAAATTCTTGTTGGAAACAACAAACTAATAGATATAAAAAACAAAGAAAATGAAATAGGTACTGTGGTTTATGTCATGGTGAATGGTGAATACATAGGAGATATTGTGATTTATGATACTATAAAAAATGATTCAAAAACAGCAATTTCATATCTAAATGACCACAATATCAATACTGCAATTCTAAGTGGCGATAATATTACAAATGTAAAATCTATACAAAAAGAACTCAATATAAAAGAAGCAATGGCTGAACTTTTGCCAAACGAAAAAGTTCAAGAATTTGAAAAAATAATGAAAAAATATAAAGGAATAACAGCATTTGTAGGAGATGGCATAAATGATGCACCTGTAATCACAAGAGCCGATGTTGGGGTTGCAATGGGAGGATTGGGAAGTGATGCTGCAGTTAGTGCTTCTGATGTTGTAATTATGGACGATAAACCTTCAAAACTAATAAATGCAATAAAAATCAGCAAAAAAACAATGAATATCGTTAAACAAAATATTATTTTTGCAATCGGAATTAAAGTTTTGTTTTTAATTCTTAGTGCATTTGGTTTTATGACTATGTGGGGAGCTATTTTTGCAGATGTCGGCGTTACTTTGCTTGCTATTTTAAATGCACTCAGAATTTTAAAAATTAAACAATTCTAAGTAAAAATATGTAGAAGTGATTAATGTAAAAAATTTTATAGCTATATATAATGATATCGAATTTATTTTGAGGATTATATGACTATAAAAGAAATAATCGAAAAACAAAGAAGCTTTTTTCTCACTTCTGTTACAAAAGACTATGAATTTAGAATAGAAAATTTAAAAAAACTAAAACAAATACTACTAAACAACAAAAGAGAAATTTCTAATTGTATTTATTTAGATTTAAAAAGGACTTCACTTGAAAGCTATTATGCTGATATCATGCCGGTTCTATCTGAAATTGACTATACGATAAAAAATCTAAAAAAATGGACAAAAAAACTAAAAGTAAAATCTTTCTTGCTTACAAAAAGTTTTGTCGTTTCTGAGCCTTATGGCTGCGTATTGATTGTTTCACCTTGGAATTATCCAATGTATTTATCTATGGCACCTCTAGTGGGTGCTATTGCTGCAGGAAATTGTGTAATATTAAAAATGTCAAAAAGTTCTTCTTATACGACAAAAATTTTAACAAAACTAATAAACAACAACTTTAACGACAACTACATAAAAGTTATTGAAAATTCAGACGAAAACAAAGAAGAACTATTAAATGAAAAATTTGACTACATATTTTATACAGGAAGCACAAAAACAGGTTATTTAATTCACCAAAAAGCAAGTAAACATTTGATTCCAACAACACTTGAACTAGGCGGCAAAAGCCCTGTCATTGTTGATTGTAATGTCAATATCAAAATGACAGCAAATAGAATAATCTGGGGAAAAACCTTTAATAATGGACAAACATGTATTGCTCCCGATTATCTTTTTGTTGACAAAAGAATAAAAAACGAACTTATCATTGAGATGATTAAGTCAATAAAATCTTTTTACGGAGATGATATTCAAAATTCAAAATATTATTCAAGAATTATAAATCTAAAGCAATTTAACAG
>CAKURN010000226.1 GCA_934675695.1 uncultured Candidatus Melainabacteria bacterium
AGATTTTGTTTTGCTTTGATTTTTTTGTAATCGTCTTCAAAACCTGTTAACGTATAAAAAATCAAAGTAATCAAGACAATTAATGCTCTTGTTGTAACACATTGTGCCATAAAAAGTGCAACTAAAGAAGCAAGCAATATTGCAGAAATTATAAACACACCACCTGTTGTTGGGGTTTTTTCTTTGTAAGAGTGCATTTTTGCCACTTCTTCTCTCAAATACTGAGAATAAGCCTTTTTTTTCATATAATCTAAATACGGAACTCCGAACAACAAACACAAAACTATTGCGATGAGTCCGGCTACACTAATCATTATCATAATTTTCACCATTCTTAACGTTTTCGATTATTTGTTCAAATTTCATTGAACGAGAAGCTTTTAGTAGTATTGTTGTGCCTTTTTGTATATTGTTTAAGATATATTTTGCACAATCTTCGTTATTGTCAAATTCAATACTTTTTAGGGTTGTGTTTCTAGCGATGTGACGAGCTAAATTTCCCACTGTTAAAAGCAAAATATCTGAATAATTTGACAAAAATTCGCCGATTTGTTTATGATATGCGATTTCGTCTTTGCCTAATTCCAGCATATCACCCAATACAATGGCAATCGGTTTATTGTAAATTGCAATAAAAGTCTTTAAAACAGCAAGCATGGATTTGCGTTATAGCTGTCGTTGATGAATGTTAAACCTTTTGTTTCAATTTTTTCCCAGCGTTTTTCTATAGGTTTGTAGGCTTTTAGACCTTTTTTGATGTTTTCTAGGCTAACACCATTTTTCAAAGCTGCAACAATCACAAGTAGAGCGTTAGAGATATTGTATTCGCCTGCTTGTGTGATTTCAAAGGTTTCGTTCTCAAATTCAAAACTTGTTATGTCTTTTGACATTTTGATATTTTTTACATCTTTTAAAGAAGTGAAAATCTTCTCGCCTTCGTAAACAAGGTTGTTTTTTAGCCTTTCACAGTCTATTCCAATGAAAAGTCCTGTTTTTTTGAGGTTTTTTGCAATTTCGCATTTTGCAATAGCAATATTTTCTAAAGTCCCAAGTCTTTCTACATGGGCTGAACCAATGTTAGAAATTATACCTACATCAGGGTTTGAATATTGAGATAGAAGTTCAATTTCGCCTAAATTTCTCATACCCATTTCTACAATTACGACTTGTGTATCTTTTGGCATAAGAAACATCGTTTCGCAGAAACCTATTTCGTTATTGTGGTTAAGAAATGTTTTGTGGGTTTTGAATTGTTGGCTAAAAACGCTATATAGCATTTCTTTTGTCGTTGTTTTTCCGCAAGAACCTGTTATTGCAACGACTAAAGGGTTAATTTTTTTTCTTATGTAATAAGCAAGCTCTAAATACGCAATTAGAGAGTTTTTTACATAAATAATAAAATCAGCACTTTTGTCGATTTTAAATTTGTCTTGCGTAAAATAGCCCCTAGCACCGTTTTCTAAGGCTTTTTGTATAAAATTATGTCCGTCAAAATTTTCTCCTCTTAATGGCAAATACACATCGCCTTTTTGGAGTTTTCTGGTATCTGTTGAAATATTAAATAGTTCTTCTGAATTTATGTTTTCTTTTTTATATAAAATTTCACAATCCAAACATTTTTCGATTTCATTAAGACTAAATTGCAAAATATTTTCCTCAATTTTACTTTTTCATACACACAATTTTATCTAAAAAAAATATAATGAACAACCCAATAAAAATATTAATTAATATTACAATTTTTAAATTATTTATATTTTTCTGTTAGAATAACAAAAGGGGGAAAAGGAAAAAAGTAAACCAATGGTAGATAGTGTAGAAATCAGATTAGACCAGTTAACTGAAGCCATCAAAGGTCTGTATGCCAAATCATCAATGTCACAAGGAGAAATATACAACGCTTTAACTAGCCTTTCTCAAAGATATGAAAATCTAAACAATGTAACAAGTGAAAAAATAGCAACAACCCTTGTCAATGAATTTAGAAAAACCATTGAAGTTAAATACGGTCAAACAAATCAACTAATAAAAACTCTAGAAGATTCAGTCAGAAATTTAATGAATGCCCAAAACAGCCAAAACCCAAAAATGGCGGCAGAAATCTCTAGACTGTTGAATGATACTTCTGTAACATTTTCAAAGCTTAGTGCACAAGATGTTACTTTGCAAAAAATATTCAACAATATTGAACTTCAAAAAAACAATGACACTTCTTTACAAATTGCAAAATTAACTGAAAATTTTGCAAACTTTTCTCATGGTTTTGAAAATATCACAATCACTCTAAACAAAAACTTTGCCGACTTTTTGTCCCAAATTAAACAAAATTCCTCGAAAGATCAGTATTTGTCTATAAAAAGTGACTTAGACACAATCACAGGCAACGTAAATTCCGTTATTTCTGCTATTTCTATTATTGATTCAAAATACAGAGATTTAACAGGTTTAATTGACGCTATTCAGCATAGAGAAAACATCTTTAATGACGCTTTGCAAAACGTTCAAAGCCTCAACAATACGATACAATCAATGCAAGATAGTATCAAATCAATTGACCCTAAAATAGAGCTTCAGGCACTGTCTACAGAAGTGAAAAACC
>CAKURN010000227.1 GCA_934675695.1 uncultured Candidatus Melainabacteria bacterium
CAGAAGTCAACGAGCTTATTGATGATTTAATAAAAGATATTGAATTAAATTCAACCTCTCAAACAGAGGTTCAACCTTCTTCAAAAGATGAAAATCAACCTATTTCAAATGAAGAAATTAAAGAAACCGATAAAGAAGCAGCTAAAGAAAAAACAGAAGAAGAAAACGACAAAGAAGAAGTTAAAGAAGTAAAAAAATTATCAAGAAAAGCTAAAAAAACAAAGAAAAAAGAAATTGAAAAAATAGAAGAAGAAATGAATGTAAAAGAGGAAAAAGAAGAAAATTCTTCAGAAGAACCTATTCAAAAACCTGCTGAAAAACCTAAAAAAAGAGTTAGGAGAACAAAAAGTGTCAAAGAAAATTCGTAAGTTTTTTCTATGCTCATTGTTGTGCTTAAATTTGGCTTTTGTTAGTCAGCCTCTGGTTTTTGCACAGTCTGATATTCCATCTTTACAAGAACAGATGGAATTAATCCAAAACGACATAAAAGTAGATGATTTAGATATAGAACCGATAAACACCCAAGACTTAAAAAACAATGTCGTTCCAAACTCTAAAGAAGAAGGTCAAAAAGTTCTCTTTTTATTCTTCAAAACTATGTTTGCTGTAGCCTTGTCAGGCGGAATAATTTATATTGCGTTGTTATTCGTTAGAAAATACCGCTCTAGTGCGTTTGTTGAAATAGAATACGACGAATATGCAATGTTAAACTTAGCAACTCCTGCAAGCAAACAAGACGCTTTTATGTCTTTTTTAAATAGGACAAGTTTTTAAAATATATTAAATTTTGTTAAGAACAAACATTTTTAATTACTATTTTTACTTTATATAAATAAGAGGAATTAATGGTATAATTTTGCTATGGAAAAAGACAAAATTACATTTTTAAAAGAAAAGAAATTAAACGCTCTAGCAGATAAAACACTAGACAGTTTTATCCAAGACAATTATGTCGAAAATCCAATAAAAGCAAAATTTTTGGCTTTTAAAAAAGTAAAAGAACAAATAGATACAAAAGAACTTTTTTAAAAATATGCAAAATATCAAAAATCTTCTTTTTTCAAATTTAACACCTAGGCAAAAGTCCCAATTATTGGGAACTTTGAAAAGTTACTACAAAAAATTTCCTAATTTGTCGAAAACAGACATTATAGACAAATTTTTTGAAGACGAAAAATACTACCTAGAAATCGACAATCCTCATTTTGAATTTATGAAAGATTTTTTTGAAGACGAAAATTTTTTAAAAGACATAAAAAAATACTTCGACTTTTTGGATTACGAAAATGAGCAAAAAAAGCTCATGCAGCCATATTTGGACAAACAAAAAGAATTAATGAAAATCCAAAGAAAAAAAGCCCAAGAATACAAAATGTCGAAACTAAAACCCACAAAAAAACAACTTTATTATTATGAAAAAATTACAAAAGCCCACAATATAGAAAAAAAGGACACAACAGAAGCCTCAAGGCTTGATGTTCGCAATTGGATAATGGAAATCATAAATGAATACGATATTTAAAGAAACAGAAAAAATCCTAAAAGACGCAAATATAAAAGAATACAAAGCTGAAAGCAAGATGATTGTATTGTGTGTGAGCAATTTGACTATGGAAGAAATTGTGCTTTTAGATGAAATTCCAAATAGAGAAAAAATTCTTGAAATTGCAAAAAAAAGAGCAACAACGGGCGTGCCGCTTCAGCATATTTTAGGATATTGCTATTTTATGGGCGAAAAATACAAAGTAAACAAAAACGTTTTAATCCCACGTGACGAAACAGAAATTTTGGTCGAAAAAGCCTACAATCTGATAAAAAACAAAACTGAAAAAATAAACATTCTAGATATAGGAATGGGTTCAGGTTGTATCAGTTGTGCATTAGCAAAAAAACTCTCTAATCACGATATAGAAATACTAGGCGTCGATATCAGCCTAGAAGCACTAGAGGTTGCAATCGAAAACATCAACAATCTAAATTTGGTTAGAAAAGTCATAATCAGAAAATCTGACATATATTCAAAAATTCGAGATTTTGAAAAATTCGATTTAATCGTTTCAAACCCCCCTTATATCCCGCTTTCTCAAAAAGTTTCTCTAGAAAATACAGTAAAAGATTTTGAGCCGCATTTGGCGTTGTTTAGTGATGATGAAAAAGGGATAAATTTTTACAAAAAAATCATTCAAAATGCCAAAAATTACTTAAAAAAAGACGGTTTTGTTGCTTTTGAACTAGGAATAAACCAAAGTACAGAAGTAAAAGAGCTTCTTTTAAATCAGGGTTTTAAAAATATAGAAATAACAAAAGATTTAGCTGATATAGAAAGAGTAATAACGGCTAAAATATAGATTGGTCTTCTGTTGTTGTTTCTTCTATTTCTTCTGTTTGCTCTATTTGCTGCTCAGTTGATTCAGCTGCTTTTGCAGGTGGCTCGTATTCTTCTCCAATCAAAAGCCTGATATTATTAAGAGCCTCTTTATGAGTAGGGTCAATTTTTAGTGCAGCTTTGTAGTTATCTATAGCAGAATCTACATCACCTATCATCTCATAAGCAAGAGCCATATTGTACAATGTATCTGC
>CAKURN010000228.1 GCA_934675695.1 uncultured Candidatus Melainabacteria bacterium
CTCTAAACTACAATATAGACGTACAAAAAGGTAAAAAAGGTAAACTTGATATCGATAATATAACAATAAAAGACAAAAAAATCCAAATTGACGGATATATAGTTATTTTAAAAGATTAAAAAAGGGTTAATTAACCCTTTTTTAATTGCAACAATTTTTACATGGAAATTTATATATAGCACCATATTTAACAATTCTTTTTACTCTGCGTTTTTCTTGGCGATTAAATTTTCTAAATGCTTTGTATTGAGATTTGCAAAGTTGCGATTTTACGTCTTTTCTAAAGCATTTTACTCTGTTTTTGATTTCTTTTTGAATTTCTTTCAGTTCTTGAGCTTCTTCTTTATAGCATTTATCTTGGCATTCTACCATAGTTAGGACTTTATTTTTCTGTAATTTGTATCTGAAATGAAGACTTTCCATATCGGATTTAAATTTTTTGTAAATCAAATCAATATTACATTCTTGTTTTTCTGTCAAACAAAGTCTTGTTTTCATCATTCTAAAATGTTTGTCAAAATAGCATTCGTTATAAACACAATATTCATCATCATCTACTATACATTTGTCACAAGTCGGCTTTTTGGTGCATTCTACGGTTTCCGGAGTCTTATAACATGGAGTTTTATCGTTTTGCGGCAAACAACATTCAGCAAATGTAATATTTGATAACAAAGTAAGAGTCATTAAAGATAAAATCGTTTTTCTCATATTAAACCTTTCATAATACACAAAAAAGATATAATAAATTAAAATAAAATATATTCACCTGTTGGGTATAAAATTTGTATAATTTATTTAAAAAAAATGTTTGACATTTAATTTTGTTCTTGTTACACTAAAAGAGCAGTCGAGATAAGACATCTCGAAAGCGAAATTGAAAACTTGATAACTTTTAATAATAATATAGTTTGCGTCTGTAGCTCAGCAGGTAGAGCACTCCCCTTTTAAGGGATAGGTCGCGCGTTCGAATCGCGCCAGACGCAAATTTTTTATACTTTTATATATTTTGTTTTTGTTATTTTATACAAATTTATTCCAGTTTATACAAATTTATACAAACTTTTGTCATTTTCCAATTTTGCTGGTTTTGATTTATCTATTTTTAAATTTATACTATTTTATTCAAATTTATTCTGATCTATACTGATTTTTATCAATTTATTTAAACTTTTTTATTGATGTTCTTGTTTTTAGTAATCAATAATTAAATTTATAAGATTTTATATCAATTTTTACTAAATATTGTCAATTACAATTTATATTGATTACTTAACAATGCTAAATTTACAGAGAATTTTAATATATGTTTTATATAATAAATATTTTTTTCTTATTAAAAAATCATCATATCTTTCTATCAGTAAAATCGATTCATTAAACAAAAACAATTTAAAAACAGCATAGAAAGTGAAATGTTAAAAAATTAATTTATTTTATTTTTTTCAAACTAGATAAATAGTTGTTATTTTCAACATCACCTTCAACTTGTGTTAAAAATATTTGTGATTTTTCTTCACCTATTTCTATTTGTGGCAAATCAACAAGTTCTGAAGAATAGTAGTTTAAGTCACTTTTTGTATACAATTGCACTTTGTTTGCAAGTGCATTTAATGAGATGTTTCTAAAAAATCCAAACATTGATTTTTTATCTGTAGAAAATCTGGTATAAATTCTAAGAGAAGCATCGTGTTTTTCCATATCAAACCTACCTCTAACCAACGCAGACAAAGTAGGTGCGACTGAGCGAATATCAATTCCATAAGCAACATTATCTTTTAGATTGATTGTTCCTGTTATTTTGTTAAATTTGCCTTCCGGAATATTTACGATGTCCATAATAACAGATGGGCTAATCATAACAATCGGGTTTCTAAATACAGAAGCGATTTTTAAAAGATATTCAACCAAGCCGATTTTTCCAATCGCACCATCATCAATCGCAAAACGGATTTTTCCGTTAAGTTTGAGATTTTTATCTGTATTTAATTCAATCAAACCTTTGGCACTACCCGATATTTCTTTATCTAAATTCAATAGTACTTTTGCCATAAGATTAGAATCAACATCTTTTACGCCTAATCTCACATAATGTTTGAAATTTTTTAAATCAGATTCAACTTTTAAGGTAGAAATTCCGTTTGCAATATTAAATTTATTTGATTGAATTTTTAATAAACCTTTTTCATCAAGCGTCATTTTGGCATCTATATCTGAAAATGTTAGTTCTTTATAGTTTCCTTTTTTTAATTTAAATGAAGAATTTTCTATTCTAATTAAATTTGTATCAAAGAAATAATTATCATCTACAATATCATTTTCAGAATTTATGTTATCAGTATTTTGTATATCTTGTTGTTCAGAATTCATAGATAAAAGAAGTTTTTCAACATCAACGTTATCTAAATCCAACTTCATATCTTTTATTACAAAAGGCGGTTGCAATTCGTTTTTGATTTTTCCGTCAAAATCGTATTTTATTCTTTTAAATCCGCCATTGAGTGCAACTTTTATTTCTTCGTTGTTTGTTAAAAGTTTCGCTGATTTAATAAATAGTCTTTGTTTTGGAAGTATCGTTT
>CAKURN010000229.1 GCA_934675695.1 uncultured Candidatus Melainabacteria bacterium
GCTTAAACCCAAAGCACCAACGGAACTTTTTGCCAAAGCATTGAAATGGCTTTCTTCTCTAACTAAACTCAAAAACAAATAAGGGCTTCTTTTGTAGTTCTTTGATTTTCTGTTTATTGTATCTTCAAAAACTACAGGATACATTAATTTTAGTTGCCAATCGTCAAAAGAAGATTTTTCTTGTTTTTCGTATTCGTTTTTTGCAGTTGTGATAGAAAGAGGGTATTGTTCTTTTTTGTTTAATATCCAAGATTTTATGTATTCGTTGTTGATTTTTAGTTCTTCTATTGTTTGCCAATCATCATAATCTGCTAATAGTAGAAGGGTTGAATTTTTGAATAAATTTTTGTTGATAGAATTTATATCATAATTTGCTATAGATTTTTTTGAAATTATTCTTTTAGATTTTGAAATTTTTAATTGGCGTGCAGACAAAAACGCATAAAAGCTCAAAGGATAATCGTCTATAGTTTTGTAGAACATTTCTTTTGCTGCTTGGTTTTTTCTTTCGTTTAAGAGAGCTTTTGCGTACCAATAGCTGATTCTTGCAGCGTCTTGTGTATTTTTTTGAGAAAGAAAATAATCTTCGTACAATTTTTCACAAGTTTGAAAACGTTTTTGACGATAATTGTACCAAATCAACTCCCATAGTGCATTTCCTGCCCAATATGAATCCGGGTGATTTTTTACTATGTCTTCATAAAATTTTATTGACCTGATAGAAGTCAAAGATTCTGCAAGTTTGTATTCTACTGTTGGAATGACGTATGAAGTAGGATAATACGTGTAGATATCTTGTAGGGTTTGGATTTTGTCTGAATGTGTTGTTGAGATTAATCTTTCTATTGCATAAGATATGTCTTTTTCTTCCACTTCAGAAGCTTTTAGTGTGATAGCGTTTTTGATTGTGTTTATTTCTTCTGTTGTATTGTTTAAATTTTTATAGCATTTTGAAATTTTTACCCAATTTTTTGAAAAGTCCCCTTTTTGATAATAAAATAGAGCCTTTTCGTAATTTGCATTTTCAAAAAAAGCATTCGCAAGTATATCATAATCGTCTTTTTTGAATTTGTTGTTGAAATTTTCAATTATAGATAAAGTGTCTTTTGCAAATTTTCCACTCGGGGCATAAGACAAGTAATCTATGTATTTTTCTTTTGCAAGAGTTTCGTTTTCGCTTTCTATTAATTTTGCATAGCGATAAGAACTTGCGTAAGCGAAATCGTTTTCTTTGTATTTTTCAAAAATATACTTAAATTTCGCTTGCGTTTTTTTTGTAGAATCTATGTTTAATTCTTGGTTTAAAATTGCATCATTGTACAATATATAGGGTCTTATGTTTTCATCTTTTGTTATTTTTATGAGTTCTTTTAACGTTAGGCGTGCTGTTTTTTTGTCTTGCAAGTTGTTAGCACATTGAAACTGTTTTAACAAAGCAAAAGAATAAATGTTTGAATAGCGTTTTATTTGTTTAAAATTGTAATAAGCATTTGAATAGTCTTGAATATTATAATATTCCATACCTTGCTTGTATAAGCGTTTTCCGTCGATATTAAATTTTAATTTTATTGTAGCAAAAACGGCAAACATCGCTATAAAAAGGCTTGCTACCAGTAAAAGTTTGATAATCTTATTGTCCATACTAAATTTAATATACAATTTTTTTAGTTTTGTGGCAAATTATAACTAAACTAAAGACGAAAAGAATAGCTATTTTGCAATATGAAAAACAAAGTTATTATTTGATTATGGTTATAAAGTATTATATATATTTGCCTTTTGAAATAGTTGTTATTTAGCTATTTCTTTATTGGTTTCATATTGTAGAGTTCGTTACGTCTTTTGTTGACTTCAGGGTGCGATAGATATTCTTCGTATTTCATTTGATAGTTCAAATATCCATTTGGCGTGATTTCAATTATTCTGTTTGCTGTTGTATTGATAAATTGATAATCTTGTGAAGTGAACAAAATCGAACCCGTATAATCAATTAAAGCGTTATTTAAAGAAGTAATAGCTTCTAAATCGAGGTGATTTGTAGGTTCATCAAAAATCAAAACGTTTGATTCTTCTATCATTGTTTTTGCAAACATAAGACGAACTTTTTCTCCACCTGATAGAACTTTTACTTGTTTGTCTGCATTTTCGCCACTAAACAACATTCTTCCCAAATAGCCTCTTAGATAGCTGATATGTTGTTCTTTTGAATATTGTGCGAGCCATTTTATTGTATCTAAATCGTTTTCAAAATAGCTGGAGTTGTCTTTTGGGCAATAAGAATATGTCGATTTGACGCCCCAGTTTACTATTCCATCGTCGGGTTCTATTTTTTTGGTTAAAATATCAAATAGTACACTTATTGCCATTTGGTTTTTAGAAATGAATGCGATTTTATCACCTTGTGTCATTTCAAAACTCAATGATTTTATTAAAACTTCATCATTTAAGGATTTTTTGAGATTTTTAACCGTTAAGACATCTTTTCCGGGGATAGAAGAATATTTGAAAGAAATTGATGGGTATTTTCTTGTTGAAGGTTTAATGTCT
>CAKURN010000230.1 GCA_934675695.1 uncultured Candidatus Melainabacteria bacterium
GTCCCATTCTTCTGAGTCTGATTTTAACTGCCATTTTTCTTTTCCTCCGAAAATATATAAGAGATAGTTTTTATTTTGTTGTTTTCACAATTCAAGCCAACTATTTTAGAATTAAATTCTATTTTTCCTCCCATTTCTTCTATTTTTTTTGCAACTTCTTCCCACAATTGTCCGGGGCCAAATTTTGGATAATAAAATTCTTCAATTAAAGAAGTTTCAACTTTGTGATTTATGAAAGGAAAAATCTTAAAAAATATGTCTTTCAAAATTCCAAAAATAGAAAGCCCTTTGACTCTTTGTTTTCCCCAATCGGGAGAAATATTTTTGGGATGTCTGCCCCAGAGTTTTTCTGTATATCCTTCAAAAAACATTGAATACAATTTTTGCCCAAAGCGGTTGATATAAAAGTCTTCTAGAGATTTTTCTTTTCTTTTTTTAATTGTTGAAAACAAATAACTAAAACCAGCCAAAAATGTTGTTTTTAGCCCTAAATTTTTTATTGTTTGAAGTTTCATTTTAATCGGATAGTCAAAAAATTTTTGATTATAAAAAATCCTAGAAACCCTTCTTCTTATTAATGTTACAGTGTCTTCTTTTTCAGGATTTAAACCAAGTGAAGGCAAAGCTTTTTCTTGATTTAATAAAATATCATCTATTGATTGTTTGTTTTGCAAAGGCAAAATTTCAAGCCACCATTTCACAATGCTTTCATCTTTTGAAAAAAACCTGTGTCCGCCTATATCCATTCTGTTGCCTTTGTAGTTTACAGTTCTTGAAATCCCTCCGATAAATTCTGTTTCTTCAAAAATAACTACATTAAAGTCATTTGAATTTTTCAATATTTCATAAGCACAACTTAATCCTGCAGGCCCTGCACCGATAATTGCAACGGTTTTTTTCATTTTTTATACTCCCATAATTTGTCTTTTAATTCAAAAATTCTACAAAAAACCCAAGTAGAAATTCTGAACAAATCAACTTTGTAATTTTTTGCTTCAGGTGTAACCTCTTTGAGGTTCAGTTTTTGAGCGAGTTCTTTTTTGATTAGTATATTGCTTACAGTATCAAACGTCGGCAACCCCTTGTGTATATAAGAATAGTTTTCTGAATATACAACCACATAATCACGAAGTACGTCTTTATCAAAAACCTTTGTTAAATCAATGCTTCCAACAATAACATCAGGAGGCCCGATTTTTTTCCAATCTGTATAAGCTTCTTTTACTTCTTCTTTAGACATTATTTTATTAATTACATAGTTTTTTTTAGGATATTTGTAATTAAAATTATAAAAAATATTTTTTTCAAAATACGGTGCAAGACACAAATATATTCCGTTAAGATTTGCATTGTCAAAAGGATCTGTTGTCCATTCAACCATTATTTTGTAATCGTCAAGATGATTTTCTTTGATAAAAACAGCTTCTTTTTTTCCTATCGAATAATTTAAAAAAACATCTAAAATGCAGCTTTTGAATGTCAAATACAAGTTTGAAAGCATAACTATAAAAACAAATAAAGCAAAGTATTTGTTTATGGTTTTTTCTGTTTTGGAAGTTGTTATAGTGTTTTTTCGTTTGTTTGTTTCAATCCAAGCAATAAAAATTATAAAACATAAAATAATCCCACTATGATGAAGATAAAAATATCGTGTCGAAAGTATTGCAAAAGGGATATAAGGAATAAAAAAGGTTAAGAAAACCCTGCTTTTTTTTGTATAAAAACACAAAAAACCAAAAATAATCAAACCACCCAAAACCCCAGAAACCAATTCGTATGTTTGTATATGTTTTCCTGTGTTTACAAAAGTAATCAAACTATCACTAGGTATTGCAAAAAAAGTATAAATAATTTTTTCAAAGAAACTGTTATATGTTTCTACATTCATTGCAACAGATTCTTTTGAGGGAAAAATTATCACTACAAGCAAAATATAAAATATTGCTAAAATTACAAAAGAAAGAATGTTTTTTGAACTTTTCTTTTTAACTTCTTCAAAAAACCACACTAATGCTAAAAAAGCAGAAATTACAAAAGCATAAGCATGACAAATAGACAAAAAAATCAAAGATAGAGCGTATTTTATTGATTTTTTTTCATAATTTATTGCAAGCAGACAAAAAGCCAACATCAGCATACAATATGGTCTTGAAATTATTGCGTAAGGATAAAACAAAAAATATGCAAAAGGTAAAAGGATTTTTATTATTCTAAAAAACGGTGCTTTTAAAACAATCAAAAACGCTCCCAAGTAAGAAAAAACGAAAGAAATAGATTTTATCGTGATTTCAAATGGAAAGTTGTTTTTTGCAAAAATTGACAAAAGTAAATGCCAAAAAGGCGGGTGACCTTCAAAATGCGGCAAATAAAATACTATATCATGGTAAGAAGCACATTTTGCAATTTGCCAAGATTGCACCTCATCAAACCAAGGCTCATGGAACATACTGAATATCCAATACAAAACAGGATAAAGAATCAAAACTATAATTTCAGGGTTTTTGTTTGGAATTTT
>CAKURN010000231.1 GCA_934675695.1 uncultured Candidatus Melainabacteria bacterium
GTCCATGACAGGGCCAATAGTTGCTTCTGAACCCGACATAACAAGTTTTTGAGCTATTACGGAAGAACCTGCTAAAGCTGTGATTGCTCCTGGGTGCTTTTCAATAACGTTACCTATGTTTGGTATTTTTAAAGCACTAAAATTTTGTTGTCTGTTGATGTTGTTGTTAATTTTCATAAATTCTCTTTATAAAACACAGTTTGTATAAAATGCGTAAATTGCAAAAATTGCTAATTTTTCGTTTTTTGATTAACAATTTTTTACAAAAAACCTCCTTTTGAAAAGTTTTGTTGACTAATGTAGTATTTTTAGCCTAGAATTGATTATATCAGAAAAAATCAAAAAATGAACTAGATTGGATATTAAGATTATGCAAAGATACCCCTTTTTCTATGATATTACTCTAAGAGATGGCAATCAGTCTTTAAAGAAACCTTGGAATTTGCAAGAAAAACTGTTTATTTTTGACCAGATTGTTGCTCTTGGGGTTGATGCTGTGGAAATAGGTTTTCCTGCTTCTTCGCAGTTGGATTTTGATTCTTGTAAAGCTCTAGCCCAAAAAGCCGATGAAAACGTACTTGTATCCGTTCTAGCGAGAGCTCACAAAGGTGATATCGATAAAGCCTTGCTTGCAATAAAAGACGCTAAAAAAGCAAGACTTCATACTTTTATTACTTTATCGCCATTTCATATGAAATATGTTTTAAATAAAGAGGCGAACGAAGTAGCAAAAATCGCTGTAGATGCGGTTGAATACGCAAAAACCGAAATCGATAAATTAGGAAAAAATATAGATATAGAATTTTCAGTAGAACATTTTGGAGATTGCGGAGAAAATATTGATTTTGTAATAGAAACATTAAAAAAAATAGTTAAAAAAGGTGCAACGACAATCAATTTGCCAAACACTGTAGAAAGATATCGTCCGAGTGTCTTTATTAATTTAATGAAAAAAGTGAAAGATGCTCTTGGTGATGATGTTGTAATTTCTGTTCACAATCACAATGATTTAGGCATGGCAACAGCAACAACAGTTGAAAGCTATTTTAATGGTGCAACTCAGTTGGAATGTTGTTTAAACGGTTTGGGAGAAAGAGCCGGAAATACCGATTTTAACCAAGTTGCAGTTGCACTATACAACAACAAAGTCAAAACTAAAATAAATTTAGAAAAAATATACGAAACAGCTCTTACTGTTTCTCAAATGAGTCATACAAAAATATACGAAAAAGCACCATTAATAGGCCCTGAAGCTTTGGCTCATCGTTCAGGAATTCACCAAGATGGGGCAATAAAAACAAAAGATATGGATTTTGGTGCTTATAGACCGATAAACCCTGTATTAATAGGTAGATACGACGATGAGAAGATAGGTTTTACATCACAAAGCGGCAAAACTGCAATTTACGACATAATAAAATCTACGAAATATCCTATAACAATCCAAGAATCAGTATATTTGACACCTTATGCAAAAAAACTTGCACAAGAAAAAGGCGAATTGTCACAAGAAGAAATTTTGGATTTGTATTTTAACAAAATATGCAATATTGAAGGAGCGTTTGAATTTGTTGCCTTTAAACCTATTGAAAAAGGCATTTTTGACTTGTATTTCAATTTCAAAGGCGAAAGAAAACAAGTTATCGGAACGGGAAACGGCCCATTGGACGCTTGTTTGAATGGTTTAAAGAAATTAGGCTTTGATAGAGCTAAATTGTCTTATTATAAACAATACTCTCTAGATGGAGATGTATTGGGTTCAGGAGCTTCTGCGATGAGCGCTATTTCTATGCTTGATGAAAACGGCAAAGAAATCATAGGTAGAGCAATAGACACTTCTACCCCTAATGCCAATGTAAAAGCAATATTTAACGCACTAAATCAACTATACTAAACTAAATATGTTTTTTAATATTTGAAACAATGGCACTTTTTGACATAGAACCTGCCATAAATTCTTTTACTTCTTTATTTTTTAGAATAATAATAGTAGGAAAAGAAGAAACGCCGTATTCTTGCACTATGTCTATGTTTTCGTCGGCATTGATTTTAACAATTTTTATTTCGTTTGAAAATTCATTTTGTATCTGTTCTAAAACAGGGGTCAATTTTCTGCAAGGTCCGCACCAAGGTGTAGAAAAATCGATTAAAACCGGAATTTGGGATTTTATTACAACTTCTTCAAAATTTTCTTTGTTTATTTCTTGAATATTTGACATAGTTTTCTCCTGTTTTATTTTTTTTGTATAATTTTACCATGGACATCGATAATATTTTTGAAATTTTAAAAAGTGATTTTTATCAAAATAAATTAGTTCATTCTGAGTTTGTCGATTTTATGGAAAATATAAAAAACCCATATATCGTGCTTGTTTGTTGTATTTTGTCATTAAGAACGAATGACAAAATAACAATCGGTGCTTCAAAAAGAATGTTAGAACTCGCTCAAACTCCAAAAGATATGGTGAATGTTGATGTTATGGATTTGACAAATGCTATTTATCCTGTAGGGT
>CAKURN010000232.1 GCA_934675695.1 uncultured Candidatus Melainabacteria bacterium
GAGAAACAGAAGCAATAGAAGCAAGCAAAATAGCAAAAGTTTGGACTGTTGATTTCATTTTTTCTTGAAATTCCGCACTATTCCTGATTTGAAAATCGTTCTCTTGGGTCATTCCCAGATTGTGTCTTTTTCTTAGTATTGTTTGGATATCGCTTTCTGCAAGCTCAGAATCCTCGAGACTCTTTGCTTTTACTAATATTTGGTTTACTGCCCCAGGAAAATCTGTCCCAAAAACCTTTCTTTGTGCCGTCGTTAAAGGAATAAAAACAATATCATCTTGATCCATCGGTCCTACTTGACCTTTTGAAACCAGAGTTCCAAGAACTTTAAACGGAACATTGCCTATTCTTATTGTTTTTCCGATTGGATTTACATCACCAAAAAGCTCTTTTTCAACTGTAGAACCAATAAGCACGACTTTTGCAGCATTTCTGTCTTCTTCTCCCATAAAGGCTCTGCCTAGGTCTATTTCATAATTTTTTACATACAAATATGAAGAAGTTATTCCATAGACTGTCGTTTGCCAGTTTTGGTTTCCATACATTAATTGTTTAGAAGAAGACAAAAGTGGTGCAACAGCGTCTACTCCCCGAGCGTCTTTTGTGCTGAGTGTAGGTTTTGAACCCATGCCCATTGAAACTCCGCCTGTTTTTGCAGTTGCAGAGCGAATAGTAATAACGTTAGAGCCCATAGATTCCATATTTTCTTGGACTTTTTTGTTCGCTCCTGAGCCTATCGCAAGCATTATAATTACTGCACTAACCCCAATAATAATCCCAAGTGAAGTCAAAATCGACCTCATTTTGTTTACTTTTAGGGAGTTTAGGGCTATTTTTAGTGTGGATTTATAATCTATCATAATACTATTTAATTTAGAAATTCGTTTTTTAAAAACACTTTATTGGAGGATTTTGCCTTGAGAAATTTTTACTATATCGACATTTTTCAAAAAATCTTCATCAAATGCCAAAGTATCAACACTCGTGATTATCATCTGAATATCGTTTTCTATTGCATGAAGCAAATAATTCTGCCTCAAATTGTCGAGTTCAGCTAGTACATCATCTAACAACAAAAGCGGAATTTCGTTTATTTTTTCTTTTAATATTTGCAATTCAGCCAATTTCAAAGACAAAACAATCGTCCTTTGCTGCCCTTGTGAAGCATATTTTTTTGAATCAATATCATTAATAAAAAAATCTACATCATCTCTATGAGCACCCACAAGACACTGTTCTTTTCTTATTTCTTCTTCTTTTACTTCGTTCAATTTTTGATAAATAACATCGCTCAATTCTTGAATAGACAAAAACTCCTCCACGACTGTTTTGTATTTTAGTTTCAAATCTTCTCCGGAAGAAATAATAGAGTGTTTTGTTTTTGCTATTTTTTCAAGTTCTTCTATGTATTTTTTTCTCAAAAAAACCACATTAGCACAAGCGGTCGCCATTTGTTGATTAAAAACATCCAGCATATCAGGGTTTTTTATATGAGAAGCCAAGAAGTTTGCCTTTTGCAAGCGAATTTTGTTGAATTTTGTGAGTTTTTCAATATACAAAGGATAAACCTGAAATATCGCCATATCGAGCCATTTTCTGCGATTTTGCGGTTCACCTCTTAACAACAACAAATCAGAAGTAGAAAAATGCACTCCCGATAACACTCTTAAAAAATCTTTCGATTTGTTTTTTTTGAGTCCGTTTACTTTTAAGAGTTTGTTTTTTGGAGGATTGAAAACAACTTCCATTTCTATGTCTGTATCTTGTTTTATAATTTGAGCTTTTATAGAAGCTATTTCTTTATTAAACTGTATCAATTCAGAATCTCTTTTTATTCTGACTGAATTTAGAGTACATAGATAATAAATCGCTTCCAGTATATTTGTCTTTCCTTGAGCGTTTTTTCCGATTATTAGTGTTTTGTTATTTTCAAAATCGTATTCAAAATTTTCATAATTTCTAAAATTTTTTAAAATTAATTTCTTTAATCGCATATTTTTATTCTATAATGAAATTACATTAAGAGCAAAACAAAAGGAAGTAAGATGTACGATTTTATTACTATCGGTTCTGCAACACAGGACGTTTTTATACAATCTGACGTAGCAAGCATCGTAACTGTTAGCCAAGTTACCAAAAAAAGCGAATTTATGTCATTCCCTTATGGAGCAAAAACAGAAATCGCTGATTTTTCAAAAAATTTAGGTGGCGGTGCGGTAAACACAGCAACAAACCTTGCAAATTTAGGCATGAAAACATCTACAATCATAAAACTCGGCAACGATGAATTGAACAACATAATCAAATTGAAGCTTGCAAAATCAGGCATTGACATTATGAACATAATCGATTCACAAAAATACCTGACCGGTTTTTCTATTATTCTTGTTTCTTTCCAAGGAGATAGAACTGTTTTGGCTCATCGTGGAGCAAATGGTAAAGCGGATGGTCAAGCGCCATTGCTTTGCCGCCGCTGTCCGTGTATTTAT